>CANNPG010000199.1:0-3249 GCA_947507375.1 uncultured Collinsella sp.
CAATGACGCTCAACGTTTGGACGACCAGATCAACTGGCTCAAGCATTCGCTCGATTGGGCGGCTTCCGACCAAATCACCGATGCCAAGGAATACCTGCATTCGCTGAAGGTCGACCTCTTCGATCAGGAGATTTTCGTCTTTACGCCCAAGGGCGAGGTCATGGCGCTTCGTGCCGGCTCCACGCCGCTCGACTTTGCCTACGCCGTTCACACCGAGGTGGGAAACCACTGCGTCGGCGCTAAGATCAACGGTGCGGTGGCCCCGCTCACGCACGAGATCAAGACGGGCGACCGCGTTGAAATCCTGACTAACAAGAGTTCCAAACCGTCGCGTGATTGGCTCAAGATCGTCAAGACGCCTTCCGCCAAGTCAAAGATCCGCCGCTATTTTGCCGCTGCGACCAAGGACGACGACGCTGCCGCCGGCCGCGATATGCTGGCCAAGGACCTGCGTAAGCGTGGCTATGGCATTTCTACGCCGCGTTCGACGCGCGCGCTCAATGCCGTGGCGGAGCAGTTTAACTTCAAGCAGCTCGAGGACCTGTTTGCCGCCGTCGGCGCCGGCAAGGTTGCCCCGCGCGCTGTGGGCAATAAGGTCGAGCAAATCTTGGACCCAAAGCCCGAGGAACAGCTCACCAAGGCCGAGGCTATCGCCGAGGTCGTGAAACAGCCTGCTCGCGGCTCCAACCGCAAGCCGCAAAAGCGCGGCAAGAGCGCCAGTAACGGCATTATCGTCAAGGGCGAGAGCAACAGCGGCCTGCTAGTCCGTCTGGCTCATTGCTGCAACCCCGTGACGGGCGACGACATCGTCGGCTTTATCACGCGCGGCCGAGGTGTCTCAGTGCATCGCGCCAACTGCCCCAACGTCAAGGGCCTCATGGAGCACCCCGAGCGCATGATTGACGTAGAGTGGGATGGTGCTGCCGACACTCTCTTCCAGGTCGAGATCGTGGTCGAGTGCCTGGACCGCATGGGCCTGCTCAAGGACGTCACCATTGCCATTGGCGATGCAGGCGGCAATATCCTTTCTGCCGCCACGTCGACCAACCGCGAGGGTATTGCGACCCTGCGCTTTATGGTCGAGATTTCGGATGCGAGCGGCCTGGATCCGCTGCTGGCTTCCATCAGCAGCGTCGACTCGGTCTACGACGCTCGCCGTCTTATGCCCGGCGAGGGCGGAGCGCAACTCAAGCGCCGTGTGTAGGTGCGAGAGCCTCTCAGCATCATAGATATTGGTTACGTTCGAGGCATCGTTTGGTGCCTCGAACGTATTTTAGAAGGAGGGTATGCGCATGGGCGATATGACTTTGGACCTGACACCCCGAGGCGCGGCTTCGATTGAGGCGCTCGTCAACGGCCCGATTCAGACCAACAGCTACGCCGTGATTTCGAATGACGAGTGCTTAATCGTCGATCCGGCGTGGGAGGGCGAGCGTCTTGTGGAGCATATCCGCACCGCGCATCCCGAGGTGCGCGTGCTCGGCTCTGTCTGCACGCACGGTCATGCCGACCATGTTGGCGGGGTTGCCGGGGTTCGAGCTGTCGTTGGCGACAGCGCACTATATGAGTTGTGCGCTAAGGACGTGACGGTACCTCGCGCAAATATCGAGGAGCAGCGCGCCATGTGGGGTATCGAGACGCCCGATCCGGGTGAGCCGACGCGTTTGCTTGCCGAGGGCGATACAATCGAGGTGGGCGACGTCTGCCTGCAGGTGATCGAGACGCCGGGGCATACGCCGGGCGGCATCGTCCTGTTCGCCGCGACCGAGCGGGGGAACATCGCCTTTGTGGGCGACACGCTTTTCCCGGGCAGCCACGGTCGTACCGATCTTTCCGGCGGTGACGAGGCGGCGATTATGCGCTCGCTCTCCAAACTTGCCAAGATGCTTCCGCCCGATACCGTTTGCTTGACGGGCCATGGCGATTCGACCACGATGGCGCGCGAACTTATGCAGAACCCGTTTATGCAGATGTAGGCTCGAAGCCGTCGTCCGAACCACGAAGACCGCTCAATCGTCAAGCTATTTTCCCCAGTGGGTCGATTCTGTGGGGCAAACGGTCAAAATTTGTCCAATCGGATGGTATTCGTGAACAAACGAACGTTTATGCTCGGGTATGTCGTGGTAAAATCTCAGGCGTTATCGGAGCAACCTTACAGGAGGTTTCTTTTATGCTCGTCAACGCAGCAGACATGCTCAAGAAGGCCGAGGCCGGCAAGTACGGTCTCGGTGCCTTCAACACCAACAACCTCGAGTGGACCCTGGCTATTCTCCAGGCCGCCGAGGAGGCCAAGTCTCCGCTGATCCTTCAGTGCACCGCTGGTGCCGCTAAGTGGATGGGCGGTTTCAAGGTCTGCGCCGACATGGTCAAGGCTGCCGTCGAGGCCACGGGCGTTACCGTTCCCGTCGCCCTTCACCTCGATCACGGTTCTTACGAGGACTGCTTCAAGTGCATCGAGGCCGGCTTCACGTCCATCATGTATGACGGCTCTCACGAGGAGACCTTCCAGCTTAACCTCGACCGCACCAAGGAGCTCGTTGAGCTTGCCCACTCCAAGGGCATGTCCATCGAGGCCGAGGTCGGCGGCATCGGCGGCACCGAGGACGGCGTGACCTCCAGCGGCGAGCTCGCTGATCCTGCTGAGTGCAAGCAGATTGCTGACCTGGGCGTCGACTTCCTCGCCTGCGGTATCGGCAACATCCACGGCGTGTACCCTGCCGACTGGGCTGGCCTTTCCTTCGAGCGCCTGGGCGAGATTAAGGCTCAGACCGGCGACCTGCCCCTCGTCCTGCACGGTGGCACCGGCATCCCCGAGGATCAGATCAAGAAGGCCATCTCCCTGGGTATCTCCAAGATCAACGTCAACACCGATCTGCAGCTCGTCTTCGCCAAGGGCGTTCGCGAGTATATCGAGGCTGGCAAGGATCAGCAGGGCAAGGGCTTTGACCCCCGCAAGCTCCTCAAGCCTGGTCGCGAGAACATCGTTGCCCGCACCAAGGAGCTCATGGAGGAGTTTGGCTCCGTCAACAAGGCGTAAGCGTCGCTAAACTACCCGCCGGAAGCCCCGTCCCCCTACACTGTTTCCTTTGCGCTCACCTGGCTTCGCCAGAAGTCGCGCCAAGGAAACAGTTCCGGGGGACGGGGCTTCCTTTGTTTAACGCCGCACGGTAACTGGGCTGAATTCATTTTGTCTGACTTCCGCTCGGCGGTGTTGAGGGCATCCTGGTTGCGGCCTCCTCTTCATCCCGC
>CANNPG010000200.1:0-3244 GCA_947507375.1 uncultured Collinsella sp.
CAACAGCCCAACCCGTTTCCCAAATCCATCTACGAGAATGTCGCCTTTGGCCCTCGTCTGCAGGGCGTGACTAGCAAAAGCGACCTCGATGATATCGTGGAAGAATCGCTCAAGCGCGCCAACCTCTGGAAAGAGGTATCCAATCAGCTCAACAAGGATGGTTTGGCGCTCTCGGGCGGTCAGCAGCAGCGTTTGTGCATCGCGCGCGTGCTTGCGGTGCAACCCGATGTCCTTCTGATGGACGAGCCCTGCTCCGCCATCGACCCCACGTCCGTCTCTAAGGTCGAGGATCTGATGGCCGAGCTGGCGCCCGAGATGACGATCATCATCGTCACGCATTCAATGCAGCAGGCAGCTCGTATTAGCGATTACACCGCGTTCTTCTTGCAGGAAGTTGCCGGCGAGCCCGCCACGCTCATCGAATATGGTCAAACCGACGCGATCTTCACCAGTCCGGTGGATTCGCGGACGGAAGACTATATCACCGGCCGTTTTGGCTGATCGGCGCGACTAGTCCCAAGCCGATCGGACCTGGTCCGGTGCGTATTCACTGTGCGGGCGGCATGACCGCACCCAACTGATTGGAGTGAACCATGCGCAAACTGTTTTCCCGTCAGCTCATCGAGGCCCGCCACGAGATGCTGAGCATCTACGAGGCCGTCGATCTGGCCCTCCACGATGCCGTTAAGGCCTATGTGACCGACGACCGCAAGCTCGCCACCAAGACCAAGAAGCGCACGCTTTCGATTGACGCGCGCTGCGCTAACTTGGAAGCCGTGTGCTACAACCTAATCGCCACGCAGTCGCCGGTCGCCTCCGACTTCCGCTTGCTGCAGACGATCATCTACGTCGACTTTAACCTGCAGCGCATGACCGATAAGGTTCGCCAGATCTGCCGCGCCACGCGTCATATGATCAAGGCCGACATCTCGCTGCCCCAGGAGCTTGTCGGCACGGTCGAGGCCGAGGCTGAGGCCGTCTACCAGGTGCTGGGCTCTTCGCTTTCCGCGCTCGTCACCAATGATATGTCCATCATCTGCAACTTGGCCGTCGAGGACGAGCCAGTGCACGCCGCCTATGAGAAGTTCTTCCGCACCTTTAACCGTATGGATACGGGCGACTTTATGGACGACGACAGCAACTATGACGATCTGCGTCGCGCCATCATGGTTTCGCGCTACCTCGATCGCATCGCTTCGATTTCCATCGATGCCGCTTGCCGTCTGACCTTCCTGTTGACTGGTCAGCGTATGAATGCCGGCGATATCGCCCGCACTGATGAGGATGAGCTCGAGAGCATGCGCGTGCCTTCGGGCGAGGGTGTTATCATGAGGCCCGCCGTCGACGCGCGCTACGTTGCCAAGGTGCCCGTTAACGAGGTTAGCGAGGGTCTTCGCTACCTGCTTGATCATCTTGAGGACGAGGACGATGGCGAGGACGACGAGGAGTAAGTAACCCCGTTCGTCGAAAGATTGTAAATACCTAAGTGAGCGCGGCCTTGCACATGCGGGGCCGCGCTCTTGCGTTAGCATGGGACTACTTGTTTGGCTGTCAGCGGAGGCGATTAGCAATGGATAACTATTTGGACTTGATGCGCGCTCGCCGCGAGCAGATTCTGGAACGTTTTTATGCGGCGCTCGATCGCGCGGGCCGCCCCCACGACGCCGCGTGCCTCATTGCCGTGTCCAAGACCGTTGGTGTCGATGAGACCGTTGCCGCCATCCAGGCGGGGTATCGCCATTTTGCCGAGAACCGCCCGCAGGAGCTGGTTCGCAAGCTCGCGGGTCTGGCGGAGCATCCGGAGCTGCCCGAGGTGCGCTTCGATATGATCGGCAACCTGCAGACCAATAAGATCAATGCGGTGCTGGGCTCAGCCGAGCTGATTCACTCGGTGGGTTCGCTGCATCTGGCGCAGGCGATCTCGAGCCGTGCTGTCCGCAAGATTGAGGCAGGTGAGCTCGCCGGTCCCCAGCATGTGCTCATTGAGGTCAATGTGAGTGGTGAGGAGTCGAAGGGAGGCTTTTCGCTCGATGAGATTCGCGCCGCCGCGGGTGAGCTTGCGGAACTTAAGGGAATTTGCGTTCAGGGGCTTATGACTATGGCGCCCCGGGGGAATAAGGATGTGGCACGCCGCACCTTTGCGGGGCTTCGTGAGCTGAGGGATGAGCTGGAGGCGGCGCATCCCGATTTGAACCTGCCCGAGCTTTCCTGCGGCATGAGCGAGGACTTTGAGCCTGCCCTTGAGGAGGGCTCTACGCTCGTTCGCCTGGGCAGGGTAGTATTTAGCCCGGAGTTTGCAGTAAAATAAGGCTCTGAAGTGCGCACTGATTATCGGGGCGCCTGCACTAAACCGCGAGAGGACACAACCATGGGCTTCCTTGACGAGATTAAAAATAAGATGCACCTGGGCGGCCAGCAGGGTTACGACCAGGGTTATGGCCAGGACGACGACTACGGCTACGATGACGGCTATGACGATGGCTATCAGGGCAACGGCTACAGCGGTGCTTCGGGCGAGGGCTTCTATACCCAAGACGAGCCGAGCAACGGCCTGCTTGGTCAGACGCGCCGCGGTGAAGCTGAGTCGGTTGCCGTGTATACGCGCTCCGGTCAGCTGGTCGGCGATGACTCCCGCCATGCCACGACGTATAACCCGCCTTCGCGCTCGCAGGACAGTGTTGCGAGCGGTTATCGTCCTGGTGCCTATGACACGCCGTCGAGCTACGCCGAGAATACCCGCGCCCGTGCCGCCGCTGCACCCGCGCCTGCACCGAGCGATGCCTCGGCCTATGCGAGCAATATCATCAACGCCACGCCGCAGCTGCCGGCCTATGTCCTGCGCCCCGAGAGCTATGACGACGTGGAGACCGTGGTGCGCCGCGTTCGCACCAAGCAGCCTGTCGCACTGATTTTTGTGGGCGTACGCACCGAAGTGGCCAAGCGCGTCTTGGACTTCTCTTACGGCTTTGCCTGCGGTCTGGGCGCCACGGTCAAGGAGGTGGGCGACCGCGTGTTCATGGTGCTGCCCGCCGGCTGCGAGGTCAAAGATTCCGATCTCAAGAAGCTTCGTGCCGACGGCTACCTTAAGTAAAGACAAGACGAGGAGATTCCCATCAACATCTACACTATCGTCCAGCTGGTCAACACGCTGTTTAACTTCTATTCCACGCCCATTGTCGTCTACTCCTTTATGACGTGCATTCCCATCAAGCAGCGGGGTTTGCTTCCGGCTATTGCTGCGCTT
>CANNPG010000201.1:0-3235 GCA_947507375.1 uncultured Collinsella sp.
TCGTTCTGTAACATCTAGCAGCATATATGTCCTCTGTCTGTTACAGATTGAGAGAATTGCCGGGGAGGGGTCCCGGCAGGGCAAGACGCCCGCTCTCTAGAGACAGAATCCGGGGATCACACAGGTTCGTTTGTTTGGCTTGTCCGCAGGCGTTGCGTACGTAAAGACGTCGCCGTCGTGTCCAACGCGATTCAAATAGAGCGTGCCTTCGGTCTCCGATGAGTCGGGGCTCACCGTGCGCTCCCACCAGCAGGTGTCCTTGCCCTTCCACTGGCGGACCATCGTCTCGTTCGTGGAATACGGGCTCACCTTGAGCTCGCGGAAGAGCTGATACTCCTTGCCCTCGCCGTTGTAGATGTCTGCCAGGTAGTGATAGTCCTTGGCAAACGAATCGGGCGGTTGCGTACCGCACAGCTCGACCATGGCGGGCAGCCAAAGGGTTGCGGGCAACTCGCTCAGACACGATGCACTGTTGGCGGCGCCCACATTGTTCGAGACCTTCTTGACCCCTTTAATGAGTGCGCGCAACTCGTTGGGCAGCAGCTTAAGGCCGTCGCCGTTGAGCCATTTCCGCAGCTCGCAATCTGCCCAGCCGGCGCTCGGCGGTTCAGCTGCAGCGTTGCGCTCGGCAATACCCGCGTCGAACATAAACGTCAGCCCGGCCTTGCCCGTACCGTCCAGAAGCTCATCGTGACGGATGCCCACAAGCTGCGCGCCGACCTCCAGCCCGTTGGTGAGCGTGACACGCTTGGTGCACGGATAGGGGATATGCCCATCAGCGTCGAGCAGGTGGTAACGCTTGGCAATCTCGCGTGCCTCGCTACGGGTCTCGGCGGCCTTAATCTTGAGCGAAATCTCCTGCAGCTGATCCCAGGTGTAGTCGTCAAGTGAACCGCGGATGCCGTCAAGGTAGTCGGGGATGCCAAAGCCATGGGTTGCCGCCCCGATAACGCTGAGCCCCGCAACGGCTGCGATAGCGCCGCCGATAATAAAGCGGCGGCGGGTCATGGCATCGTGGCGGGCCTGATTCAGGATCTCTCGTGCGCGCTCGCCGGCGACGTCGACCTTAAGGTGCGTGCCAGAATCGATATCAATTGCGGCCTCGTCTCCTGCACCTTCGCGGCCTTCGGATTCGGCGTCGGTGAGGTATGCCGAGAGCACCTCGAGCATCTGCTGCTCGGTGGGACGATCGCACTGCTCGACTGAGAGACCCTTCATGATGATCTGGACGAGCGCCTCATCGCCCTCGCAGCGCGGCTCGAGCGGTGCCGGCTTGGTCTTGGTCTTTACGAGATAGAACGAGCCGGTTGCAGCGGCGTCCGTCGACTCAAAGTCAAACGGTTTGCGACCGCTGTAGAGCTGGTACAGAATGCTCGAAAGCGCATAGACGTCGATTGCCGGCGAACGGCGAAGGGCCGCGATGCCTTCGATATCCTGCGTGAGCATCTCGGGCGCGGCGTATGCGGGCGTGGCAAAACGCCAGATGTCGGCGCGCCGGGTGATCGTGTCGTCGCCGAGAGCCATGGTCGCGGAGCCCATGTCGATGAGGCAGGGGTCAAAGGAACAATCAGCAATCTGCTGCTCGAGCGTTCGGCTAGTGGTGCGGAACATGATATTGGCAGGCGACAGGTCGCGATGGATGACCGGATTCACGAGGCCTTGGGTCATCAAGAGCGCACGAAGCACGGCGTTTCCGACGGCGGCGACCATCTGGGTGGTCAGCCCGCCCGAGGCGTCGTGCGGAAGCAGGGGCAGCGCCTGCTTGAGCGAGGTGCCCTCGACCCACTCCATGAGGATGAGAGGGTCATCCTCGCACGATCCGTAGCCATAGACGCGCGGAAATCCGCGCAGGTGCGAGACGGTATGCAGATGACGGTACTCCTCGAACAGCGCGGCGGTGCTGGCCAGGTGCGCTGCCGATTGCTCGGCGGAGCGGTCGGGGGCTTGGCCGGAAAGGATGGCGTTGTCCTTGAGTAGCTTGACGGCAAAGACCTCGCCGCTCGTGTTGGTCGCGCGCAGCACGTGTCCGATGTTGCCGTTGTTGCGGTGGGCCGTCTGGAGAATAAGCGTCATAAACCGACGCTTGGTGTCGTCCTCGGCGCTGGGGTCGACCGCCACGGCGGTGTCGAACGTGTCAAGACGGATGAGTTTGTCGCCATAGGCGCTATCGGTAGTATCCATGGCGTTCCTTTGTCTGGCATGGGTTGCCGCGCGTATACGTGAGCAGTGCGGATATCGGTAAAGCACCATGATAGCCGCACTGCCCACGTATACCGCTGAGTATTGTCGTTTACGACGCAGAAGGTAGAAGACGAAAGACGGACGGCGACCGTCTTCCGATCGCCGTCCGTGCTAGTCCACAATGACAAGGAATGTCGTGTAGAGACCCAGATGGAGCCTGTCGCTGTTGGCGATTTCCACGGGGGGATAGATCTTGCCGGGCTCGCGTTGGTCGCGCGGCGGCTCAATCACAATATCGCCGTCGCCTGCACCCGATTCGAGTACCGTGCCGTTGGTCGATCCAAGGCCCTGGGCGTACCAGTGCTCACCCTCAAGCCAAATGCGAAGATGCTCGCGCGATGCGTCGGCGCCCACATCGGTGATGCTGGGCGAGGTTTTGGGCAAAGAACCAATTACGGTGCCGCGCGGATCGCGTGTGAGGGGATGGATTTGCATGTCGGCGCAGTTGTCGGCATGGGTTCTGAGCAGACCGAGGTTGGGGGCGACGGTGCGCGGCTGCTCCAGGCTGCTCATAAAGCCACGTCCGACGGTAGTTTCGGTGGTGCCAAAGTGCCCGCCCGTCTTGCTGTCGCAAAAGCGCTCGACGGTGGCCACGCCCTGAACGGGATCGGCGAGCGCCCCCGTTGCCACAAAGAGCATAAGGTAAAGCGTGCTTTTCTCGCGCACGGTATTGCCGTCAAAGTTGTCGATGCGATTGAGGGCATTTGCATATAGGCGGCTGTCCAGCTTGTAGCTGGTGAGAGCCGACATCGTTTCGTTGGCGGCCGGACCGCGATAGTGCTCGGCGATTGCCCGATAGGCGGACTCGCCGCCGCCGAGCTTGCTGCAGATTGCCGCGGAAAGGTTGAGCGTGGTGACGGTAAAGTCGCTGTAGATGGCGGGCGCGCACTGGTCAGGCTTGCGATGGACGATGTAACGGGTGAGATACGAGCGGTTGGAAGAGCATTTCTCGAGCAGGGTACTGCCGAGATAAGAGTTTCCATTGATAAGCATT
>CANNPG010000202.1:0-3234 GCA_947507375.1 uncultured Collinsella sp.
GTTCTCGACAAGCCCCTCCCCCATAGCAACAAAATACGGGCGCCCACATCAGCAGGCGCCCGTAAAGTGAAAACGATTTATCAATAAATGGCCAAAACGGCTTCAGCCAAATCCCTACTTTACCCCGTGGCCCATCTCGACGACCTTAGTCAGTGACCCAAACACACCCTCGTCGACCACGAGCTGCGCCTCGGCACGCTGCAGCTGCACGGCAACGGCGGCAGGGGCGGTGCCGCCCTCGGTCGTGCGCGCGGCGACAATCGACGGGATGTCGAGCGCCTCGGTAATGTCGCGCTCAAAGAGCGGGCTTGCCTCCTGGAACACCTCAAACGGCAGGTCCTCAAGATTGCAGCCGCGCTTCTCGCACATCAGGACCAGATGGCCCACCACGGCATGTGCCTCGCGGAACGGCAGGCCACGCTTGGCCAGGTAATCGGCAACATCGGTGGCGGCAAGGTGCCCCACGCCGCACTCGCGCGCCATGGCATCCTCGTTGACGGTCCAAGTCGAAATCATTCCGGCCATAACCGACAGGCACTGCATGAGCGTATGGGCGGTATCGAGCGCGCCCTCCTTGTCCTCCTGCAAGTCCTTGTTATAAGCAAGCGGCAGGCCCTTCATGGTTACCAGCAGCTGCACCAGGTTGCCGTACACGCGACCGCTCTTGCCGCGGATAAGCTCGGCAAAGTCGGGGTTCTTCTTCTGCGGCATGATAGACGAGCCGGTGGAGTAGGAGTCTGAAAGCGTGATAAAGCCAAATTCGGAGCTCGACCACAGCACGATCTCCTCGGAAAGACGCGACAGGTGCATCGCCATGACGGATCCGGCGTAATGCAGATCGAGCAGGAAATCACGGTCGGAAACCGCATCGAGCGAGTTGGGGATCACGCCCGCAAAGCCAAGTTCGGCAGCCGTCATCTGGCGATCGAGCGGATAGCTCGTACCGGCAAGCGCGGCAGCACCAAGCGGGCAGTTGTCGGCGGCATCAAAGGCGGCCTTCAGGCGCGTAAAGTCGCGCGCGAACATCCAGAAATACGCCAGCAGATGATGCGAGAGCAGCACGGGCTGAGCGTGCTGCATATGCGTGTAGCCCGGCAGAATCACCTTGTCGTACTTCTTGGCCGCATCCACCAGCACATGGCGCAGCTCAAGATTGGCCTCCATGAGCTCCTTGGCCAGCGCCTTGACGCCCAGGCGCGTATCGGTCGCCACCTGGTCGTTGCGCGAACGCCCAGTATGCAAGCGCTTGCCAGCCTCGCCGATGCGACGCGTCAGCTCGCTCTCGATGGACATATGAATGTCCTCATCGTTGATGTCGAAGGTAAAGTTGCCGGCATCGATATCCTGTTCGATTCCGGTCAGGCCCTTGGCAATCGCCTGCTCGTCCTCGGCACTGATGATGCCCTGGGCGGCCAACATCTTGGCATGCGCCTTAGAGCCGGCGATATCCTGCTTATAGAGATGTTTGTCGACCGGCAGCGACGCGCCAAACTCCTGCGTGACCTCGGCCACGCCCGCCTCAAAACGACCGCCCCAAAGAGCCATGGAACCGTCTCCTTTCTCCAAATACCAAAACAAGCGTCCAAAGCAATGTGCCCTGTCGCTAAAGCGATTTATCAACCGCTAGTTTTACACACTCCCTGCCGCGCGCGGGGCCATGTGGCTAATTTGCAAAGAAGTGACGCACCATGCACTTGGCGCCCAACGTCTCCCTCCGGATGTTGCCCTGCGAACCATCGATCCAGGCCTTCAGGCTCATAGGAACGTCCTCGACCCTTACAGCATCGAACTCGGGCGCGAGGGCAAGCAAAGCATGCGCGATAGCATTGAACATAATGGATACTCATCATATATATAGGCGCAGAGCCGCCAAATTGATAGAAGGAGCCCCGCCGGACAACCCCGGCGGGGCTCGGACTCAGCCGCAGTCGCGGCATCATATATGCGGGCGGAACGTAGGGGCCACCGATGTTAAGAAGTGTCAGCAAGCATAACGAAAGGTAGGGACCCCGTGCGCCCGTTATGTATCACGCGGATGGGCCGCGCGGATACCAAGGGAAGGAGGCGCTAGGCCTGGGCGGCGGCAGAGCTGGGGCCCTGGACCTTTGCCCACGTCTTGAGCGACAGCGTATCGATCTCGATAAAGCCGGCGCTGGCCTTCTCGTCAAACGTGGTGTCGCGGTCGTAGGTAGCCAGACCGTAGTCGTAGAGGCTGAAGGGGCTCTTGCGGCCGACGACATGGCAGTTGCCCTTAAAGAACTTCAGACGGACAGTGCCGGTCACGAACTTTTGCGTGTCGGCCATAAAGGCATCGAGCGCGTTTTTGAGCGGGCTGTACCACTGGCCGTTGTACACGGCGGTGGCCCAATCCTGCTCGAGCTTGATCTTGGTCTTGAGCAGGTCGCCCTCGACGCAGATGTCCTCGAGCGCCTTGTGGGCGGTGATGAGCGTCAGGGCGCCGGGAACCTCGTAGCACTCGCGGCTCTTAAGGCCCACCAGGCGATCCTCGACCAGATCGAGACGGCCAAAGCCATTGTCGCCGGAGATCTTGTTGAGGGCGATGACGATCTCAGAGAGCTTCATCTTCTTGCCGTCGACGGCGACGGGCTTGCCGGCCTCAAACTCAATCTCGGTGTAGGTCGGGGTGTCCGGGGTGTCCTCGGGATTCTTGGTCATAACCCAGGCGTCGTCGAGCGGCTCATTCCAGGGATCCTCCAGGTGACCGCACTCAATGGCACGACCCCACAGGTTGTCGTCGATGGAGTAGGGGTTGTCGTTGGCACCCTCGGGAACCGGCACGTTGTGGGCGTGGGCATAGGCGACCTCGTCGGGGCGACACTTCAGGTCCCACTCGCGAACCGGGGCGATAACCTTGAGCTCGGGGTCGAGGGCCTTGACGGCGGCCTCAAAACGGACCTGGTCGTTACCCTTGCCGGTGCAGCCGTGGGCGACGTAGGTCGCGCCAAACTCGTGGGCGACCTCAACAAGCTTCTTGGCAAGCAGCGGGCGAGACAGGGCGGAGAGCAGCGGATACTTGTTCTCGTACATGGAGTTTGCTGCAATGGCTTTGGTCAGGAACTCATCGGAGAACTCGTCGCGCAGGTCGAGCACCTGGCAATCGAGAACGCCCAGGTCGAGCGCCTTCTGCTTCTTGGCATCCAGTCCGGTCTCTTCCTGGCCCACGTTGCCGCAAACACAAACGACATCGAGATTCTTCTCGTCCTGGAGCCACTT
>CANNPG010000203.1:0-3216 GCA_947507375.1 uncultured Collinsella sp.
TCTGGAGGTGTTCTCTGTACACTTTATCATGTCATAACCAGATGTCGACTCGACGACGGCGCTCACGTCACACTTGTTGAACCCCTCGATCTCCGTCTGATAGCTATCTACAAAGGTGGTGAGCTTATCCCAGCCCACATCGCCCTTCTTCTCCTTGGAACCGGTGTCTTCGGAGTACTGCTCAACGGCGTCCTCAAAGCTCAGCTCACCGGAGCTGATCTTGTCCAGGCACTCCTGCGCCTTGGCCTTGGCGGCAGCCTTGTCCTCGTCGGAAGCGTCGGAATCAACCTTGATCAGGATGTTCGACGAGCGGCGGGCGTCGTTGTAGCTGGACAGGTTTTCGTTGAGGTAATCGACAATCTCGCTGTCCTTGGGCTTGCTGGTGGGCGCGACGGCATCCTTGAGTTTCTGCTGCGCCAGACTCTCCTTGAGTGAGTCCCTGTAGGTGTCCTCGGTATAGCCGTAGGTCTTGAGGGTCTTCTTAAAGGCCTTGGCACCGCCCGCGCTCTTGCACGCGTCCTTCCAAGCCTTCTCGACCTCCTCATCCGACACCGTCACGCCGTTTTCCTTCTGCGCCTGCTGCAGCAGAATCTGCTGCGTGTAGGAGTCGATGAGTTGCTTGCGGTATTTCTTGGGCGTGAGGTCGTTGTCGACCAGATACTGCGCCCAGTCCTTGTCCTTGGTGTAGCCGTAGGACGTACGCATGCTCATGATCTGCTTGGTCACGGTGTCCTCGGTGAGGTTGGTGCCGTTGATAGTAGCAGCGACACCGCCGGTCAGCTTGTAGCCCGAGGTGTCCTCGGCCTGCGACATAAGGCCGGAGCACGCCATCGCCGAGACGGAAAGCAGCATTGCCAGCACGCCGATGACCACCAGGACGATCTTGACGGTCTTAGACACGTACGTCTTGCGCTGCTTCTTGCGAGAGCTGGAGGCAGCGCGAGCCTGCTGCTCGGGCGTCGGCGCGGCCTCGGAGTTCTTTTTCTTATTTGCCATAGTTGGCCTTTCGCATAACGAATCGAACAAACGCCATTGTGTCACAACGCAGCCCCCGCGGCACGCTTGGTGCATTGGGGACAGGTCAATCTGCACCATTTAGGTGCAAAGGGGACAGATGCGGCACTTGGCACTTGGGGACTGTCCCTTACTGCCGGCAGAAAAGGAACGTCCCCAAGTGCCGACTCAGCCCCACCTTAGAAGTGGCGGCGGATGGCGTCGACCATGCCCTGGGACGTGGTTTGGCCGAGCACGTCGGCTGCGGCATCGGCATCCATAAAGATGTTCATGAGCGCCTGCAGGGCCTCGACCTGACCGCCCGGCTCTGCGATGCCCAGATTGATGACGATCTGCGCCGGCACCGGAGCGCCCATGCCAGCCATAGCGTTAAATGTCACGGGCGCAGCGGGCTTCACCACCGCGATATAGGGCTTGGCCACAAACCCCGGATCGGTATGCGGAATGGCAATGTTTGCCGCCGGCATGGCAAGACCCGTGGGATAGGCATCCTCGCGCGTGCGAACGGCGTCGAGCCAACCGTCGGCAATGTAGCCACGTGGTGCAAGCTCGCCCTCGAGCCGCGCAAACACCTCATCCGGCGTCGCACACTCCCAATCAAAAAACACCAGCTCAGGCGTAAACAGCGCTTCGTTATCCGCCATGCGCTCACCTCTCTCACCTAGCCATCGGGGACGTTCTTAAATGACTAGTCGTTAAAGAACGTCGCAGGTGACTACCCAAAACAAAAGGTGGCCACGCGCGCCTTGGCGCCAATGACCACCCTGACTACTCGGCTAAATTGTACTGTGCGCCGCTAGCCGCGAGGCGCGTCAATTGCGACCTTGCCGCTCTCCAGCACGTGGACGCGGCCGTCGGCGAGCATTTGCACGACCTCGGGATACAGCACGTGCTCAATCGCGTGGATGTGCTCCTCGAGCGTGTCGACATCCCAACCTTCCTCGACAGCCAGCGCGCGCTGGGCGATGATGGGGCCGTTGTCGTAGATCTCGTTGGCAAAGTGCACGGTCACACCGGTTACCTTGACGCCGCGCGCAAAGGCATCGTCGATCGCATGCGCGCCGGTAAAGCTCGGCAGCAGTGCCGGATGCAAGTTGACCACGCGGTTGGGAAACGCCGCCAGCAGCGGCGTGTGCACCATGCGCATGTAACCGGCCATGACCACATATTCGCAGCCGCGCTCGAGCAGCTCGTGCGCGATGATCTCGTCGGCGGCGATGGGGTCGGCATAGACATCCTTGGACAGCGTGAGCGTCTGGATGCCCGCGCGCTCAGCGCGCTGCAAACCCTTAGCCGAAGGACGGCTCGACACCACAAGCTCAATCGAAGCGTTGAGCTTGCCGGCGGCGATCAGATCGATCAGCGCCTGCAGGTTGGTACCCGAACCGCTGATGAGCACACCGATCTTGAGCGGCTCGGCCGTATCGGTGCCGGTCGGACGGGTGTAGGGCACAAAGCCCAGGCTCGCGGCAGCAGCCATCTGCTCGTTAGCGCTCATCGGAGTACACGACCTTACCGGAGCCCTCGACGCACTCGCCCACGCGGAACGGCTTCTCGCCCAGCGCGACCAGGGCCTCGGTCACGGCAGCCTCGTCCTCGGGGGCGACGATCAGGCACAGGCCAACGCCCATGTTGAAGGTCTTGCATGCCTCGTTGGGCGCGAGCTCGGCCTGGCGCGACACGTAGGTGATGACGAGCGGAACGTCCCAACCCATCTCGGCGCCGTTGCGGGTGACCACGGCGTCGACGTCGTCGGCGAGCGCGCGGTTGAGGTTCTCGGTAATACCGCCGCCAGTGATATGGGCGATGGCGTGCACCGGAGCGCCACCGCGCAGCAGCTCCAGAATCGGCTTGACATAGATGCGCGTGGGGGCCAACAGGGCGTCTGCCAGCGATGCGCCGCCGAGTTCCTCGAGCGGACGGCTCAGCTCCTCGGCCTTAGCGGCGGCCTCGGGCGTGCCCGGCTTAATACCGTCGACGCCGATGACCTTACGCACGAGCGAGTAGCCGTTGGAGTGCACGCCGGTGGAAGGCAGGCCCAGGATCACGTCGCCGGGACGGACATTCGCGGGGTCGAGCATCTTGGGACGGTCGACGACGCCCACGGTAAATCCGGCAAGGTCGTAGTCGGCAGGAGCCATGACGCCGGGGTGCTCGGCCATCTCGCCGCCCACGAGCGCGCAGCCCGCGAGCTTGCAGCCG
>CANNPG010000204.1:0-3180 GCA_947507375.1 uncultured Collinsella sp.
TGACAGCGGATTGGGTCATATGAGCGAAAGCCCGCCAGAGCGAGCAAGGTGCCTTGAAACGAGGCGGCATTGACCTTCTGGTCATGCCGCCGAAGTTGAAAGGCAGATTGCCGCTCTGGCGGGCTTGCAGCGTCGAGCCGTTGCGCGGTTTGGAAAACCGCGCAACTAGAGCTACATGACCATAACGTAGCGCGATCCCACGTAGTACTGCTTACCCATCAGGACCGGCTCGCCATTGGGACCCGTGAAGCCGGCACGCAGGTTGAGCAGCGGATCGTGCGGAGCAATGCCCAGCTCGGCCGCCTGCTCGGTATTGGCACGAACGGCCTCGACCGTGCGGTAGCCAACCGAAACAATCGGCGTTCCGCCAACACGCTCGACCTCGGCAAAAATCGACTTGTCCTCAAGATCGGCCGTCAACAGCTCACGGTAGGCATCAAACGGCACAAAGATGTTCTCCTCAAAGATGGGCTCGCCGTCGGCCGTACGCACGCGCTTGATATGCAGCAGCAGCGCATCCTTCTGCAGGCCAAAGAACTCCATCTCGTTTTGGCGCGCCGGAACGATCTGGCGATCGATCACGTGCGCACCGGCCTTCATGCCGTTGCCGGCACACAGCGCGGTAAACGTCTGCAGCGTCGAGGCGTGAAACTGGCGATTGATGTGCGGCGTGGAGACAAAGGTGCCACGGCCCTGCTGCTTAACCAGGTAGCCATCGGAGCACAGCTCCTCGACGGCGCGGCGCACCGTAATGCGGCTCACGTCGTACTGCTCGGCTAGCTCAAGCTCGGACGGAATACGCTCCTTGGGTGCATAAACACCTTTCTCGATCGCATCCTTGATTTCGTCGTAAATCTGCTGGTAAAGCGGTGCATTTTTGGGCGCAGGCATATCTAATCACTCTTATCGAAATATCGAAATAACTAATACGTATATAACGTCTAGTTTCATATTACCTCATAATGATAAAACGATACACCCTCCCTACCAAAAAGCGACAGCTTCATTTTGGTAGGTTTTATCTGGGCAAACGAGAGCCTCTCGAAAGCAACGGGGCTTTCGGGGGGCTCGTTCGGATGGGTTGCGCAGGACCGGCAAAATGCCAATACCCTACTTGCCGTCGTCCTGCTGCAGGCTGTCCTGTTCGCTGAGGCGCGCCTGCCTGCTGGCCATGCGTGCGGGCTTGTCGGGATCGGGAACGGCCGTGGGCATGGGCTCGTCGACATGACCACCCCACCAGCCGCCCACAAAGTTGAGCGTGTGGAACACATTGATCACGGCGCCGGGATCAACGTCGCACACCAGCTTGATAATGTCCTGACTCTCGTAGGTCGAGACAACGGTGTTCAGCAGGTACATCTTTTCGCGGCTATATCCGCCGACGACCTCGGCGCAGCTAATGCCGTGCTGAAAATGGTTTACGTAGGCAGTCATGACCTCGTCTGCCTTACGCGTCGTGATCTGCAGCGTCACGCGATCGTAGCGACGATAGAAACTGTCGATGGTCTTGGTCGAAATAAACTGGAACACGATGGAATACGCCGCCTTGTCCCAGCCAAACATAAAGCCAAAGATCGCCAGGATAAAGCAGTTGAAACCAAAGATGACGCCCCAGATGGTCTTGCCCGTGTGGTTGGAAACCCACAGCGCGATAAAGTCGGTGCCGCCGGTGGATGCGCCGGATTTAAGTGCGATGGCAGCGCCCAGACCCGAGACCACGCCGCCAAAAATGATGAGCATGATCTTGTCGCCCAAAAATGGAGCGAAGTGAAAGACGTTGAGGAACAGCGACGAGAGCACGACCTGCATCATCGAGAAGATGACGAAGCGCTTGCTAATGCCGCTCCAGCATAGGAGCGCCACGGGGATGTTGAGCGCGAGCATACCGAGCGAAATATCGATGTGGACGCCACCCAGCGAGGTAACGCGATCGAGCAGGACCGCAACGCCGGTAAGACCGCTCGGAAGCAGGTCGGCGGGCTGAATGAACGCCTGGATCAGGAATGTCTGGAGAACGGCGGAAATCGTGACCGCCACGGCAGTAATGGCGCGGCGGACGATGGTAAGGCGGCCGAGCACGAGCACGCGGTCCGTGAGCTGATCGATGGCGTTCGCCACGCGGGCTCCTTTCGAAGGCAAATCTGGTTGTGAGGCATGTCGGCGATTGTAGCACGGAGCATGCGGGGGCGCTTCAATTCACCCTCCCTCGACAACCAAAGCGGGACCAGCAACCCCACGACCAAAGGCCCAAATAACAAGTGAGTAGACTTTACGCGACCTGCAGAGCACACCCAAAACCGCCACCCCTGTGACCTGCGGTTTTACTAGAGCAGATGCGCTTTGTGCTCGTCTTGCACCAAAAAGTCTACTCACTTAGTCCGAATCGAAGCCAAACGGATCCAAATAGATGACAAATTAAGCCAATCCGCAGCAAAAGACGCGTGAATCAGTGCTTCTCGCGGCGGATTGACGCTACAAAGCGGCCAAAATGTCGGTCAGATTATCGATAACGGCATCGGCTCGCGATTGATCGAGGTTGACACCCTCGTGCGGACGCAGCGCCAGGACGCGGGCGCCGGAGCGCTTACCAGCCTCGATGCCCAAAGGCGAATCCTCTATAACCAGGCACTCAGCAGGCTCCACCCCTAGCGCCTCCATGGCACGCAGGTAGATCTCGGGATCGGGCTTAAACGCGCTGCACTCGTGACCACTGATGGTGTAGTCCAGCACGTCGGCGATACCGGCAATCTCCACCAGCTCGTCAATAAGCTCGCGATAGGACGAGCTCGCGATGGCGCACTTCACGCCGCGCTCGTGCAGCTCACGCATCACCGGCTCCGCCTGCTCGTTGAGCAGCTCGGCATACGGAACGGGATGGTCCGGGCTATAAACCTGCTTGTACTCCACGCGCAGGCGCTCGCGCAGCTCAACATCGTCGGGCACCAGCGCCTCCCAAATGGCAGGCTCGTTAGACCCCGAAAGATCGGGAATCTCGTCAAAGTGGAACCCCTTCTCTTCCATAAACGCTACGCGACGACGGTTGTAGAACCACTCGGTATCGACCAGCACGCCGTCCATATCAAACAGCACTGCCTTGATCATACGCATCTCCTCCCACCTGCCAAAAAGGGACAGGTTTATTTTGGTAGGTTTTATCTGGGGTTTTGCGACACGACAGAC
>CANNPG010000205.1:0-3176 GCA_947507375.1 uncultured Collinsella sp.
CAACGTCGCGATCAACAAGGCCGCTGTCTATGTTTCGCACAAGACCGGCGCGACCATCATCCGCTAACGCTTTACCATTTCGAGTCATAAGGAGCCGAGCACCATGGCACAAAGCACTTCCGCTTCCGGCAAGCAGCCGCTGATCGAGCTCAAGCACGTCGATAAACACTACGGCGATCTGCATGTCCTCAACGACATTAACCTCTCTGTTGACCGCGGCGAGGTCGTCGTTGTGATCGGCCCCTCGGGCTCGGGCAAGTCGACCATGTGCCGCACCATCAACCGCCTGGAAACCATCGACTCGGGCGAGATCCTCATCGAGGGCGAGCCCCTGCCGCAGGAAGGCAAGGACCTTGCCCGCATGCGTGCCGAGCTGGGCATGGTGTTTCAGCAGTTCAACCTGTTTGCACATATGACGGTGCTGCAGAACGTCATGCTGGGACCGGTCGATGTGCTGGGTGTCTCCAAGGACGAGGCCCGCGAGCGCGCCATGGACCTGCTGGGCCGCGTGGGCGTGGCCGAGCAGGCCGACAAGGTGCCCGCACAGCTTTCGGGCGGCCAGCAGCAGCGCGTGGCCATCGCCCGTTCACTCGCCATGCAGCCCAAGGCCATGCTCTTTGACGAGCCCACGAGTGCCCTTGACCCCGAGATGATCAACGAGGTGCTCGAGGTCATGGTGCGCTTGGCGCAGCAGGGCATGACGATGATCGTCATCACGCACGAGATGAACTTTGCCCGCCGCGTGGCCGATCGCGTCGTCTTTATGGCCGACGGCCAGATCGTGGAAACCGGCACGCCCGACGAGTTCTTCGACCATCCCCAGACCAAGCGCGCCCAGGACTTCCTCAACTCCATCAAGGGCCACTAACCCAATTACCGCGCCCGCTCGTCATGTTCATCTGAATTCGAAAGTTATACCTATGATCGGAACTCGCACTTCATCGTCATACACCCCGCACGTCGACGTCGCCCCCGCCGACCGCCCACTCATCCTCGTTGCGCCGCGCTGGGAAGAGGCGAAGCCGTTTTTAAGCGAGACGTTCTCCCCCAACGAGGAGATCGCCAGCGTCTTTGTCGATGCCATCCTTGCCGCCGGCGGCCTGCCGCTACAGATGTCCATCACCGAGGACATTGAGGTCATCCGCCATTACGTCGACATTGCCGACGGCATCGCCATCCCCGGCGGCCCCGATGTCAATCCCAAGCGCTGGGGCGATGATCGGCCCTACGACCCCACCCTCTGCTGCGAGATCCGCGATAGCTTTGAGTTTAAGCTGGTCGGCGAGGTGCTCCGCGCCAAAAAGCCGCTCTTTACCACCTGCCGCGGCACGCAGTTGCTCAATGTCGCCACTGGCGGCACCCTGTGCATGGACGTGCCGAGCCTGGGCGCTCGCGAGGGCCGCACACAGTGGCGCCATACCCACGTGCTCAACGACCCCGTACATCCTGTGGAGGTCATGCCGGGCTCGCTGCTGGAGCGCGCGCTTGGCGGGCACAGGCTGATCCAGACCAACTCGGCGCACCACTGCTGCGTCGATCGCCTGGGCAAGAGCACGCGTCTGGTCGCCAAGGCAACCGATGGCGTGCCCGAGTGCATCGAAGTCGAAGGCCAGCCATTCTGCCTGGGCGTACAATGGCATCCTGAGTACACGTGGAAGACGCTCGAGACCGACTTTAACCTGTGGAAGTCGTTTGTCGAGGCAGCGGCAAAGGTTAAGAAGGCCCGTTAGCTCGCGAACCACAAAACGGATAAGGGTGCCCCGCCGGCCACATGGTCCGGCGGGGCACCCTTTTTGTGACTACATCAACGGACTTGGGGCAGCCCAAGCTCGTAAGCTCTTATTCAGCCGCCTCGCGCAGGGCCGACAACGTGGCCGCATATTGCTGCTGCAACGCATGCATTCCCTCGCGAGCGCCGTCAACGGCATCGGCGCCGCGCAGCGCCTCGGTCACCACGACCGCCGGCTCGTACAGATTATCGAATCCCAGGTTCTGGCTCACGCCCTTGAGCGTGTGCGCTGCCATAAACGCTTCCTCGGCGTCTCCTGCCGCCATGGCAGCCTCCAGCTTGTCCATACTCTCGTCATCCAAAAACTTGAGGGCAAAGCGGGCAAGCATTTCCTCGCCCATCAGCCGAGCGCACGCGTCTTCATAATTAGCGCCGATCTTCTCATACGCCTCACGCATGGAAATCATGGGTTAAAAACTCCTTTGTTCAAACTAAATCGTGGGAAACGCGACGACATCGGCGGGGCGTGCCAACGTCTCGGCAATTTGGTCTTGCATCTCGAGCAAACAGTCGAGCAGCAACGGGTTAAAGGTGCCGCACTTACCGTCCAGAATCATCTTGATCGCTTCCTCGTGCGGGATAGCGTCCTTGTACACGCGCACGCTCGTCAGGGCATCGTACACGTCGGCCACCGAAACCACCTGTGCGGCAATGGGAATTTCGTCGCCCTTAAGGCCATCGGGATAACCCTTGCCGTCCCAGCGCTCGTGGTGCCAACGCGCGATCTGGTACGCATATTCCATAAGCGCATTGCCGGCGTGATGGCTACCCAGCTCACGCAGCATGTCGGCGCCGATCGTGGTATGCGTCTTCATAATCTCGAACTCCTCGGGCGTAAGGCGCCCAGGTTTGTTGAGAATCGCATCGTCTATTGACATCTTGCCGATATCGTGCAGCGCCGAAGCCAGGGCGATCGTGGAGCGTTCCTCATTGTCGAGGGAGATCGTGTCGCTACGCCGGACCAGACAGCCAAGCAGCAGCTCGGTCAGCTTTTCGATATTCGTAACGTGCCTGCCGCTCTCGCCATTGCGAAGCTCCATGACGCCGGCAAGCATGTCGATGAGCATGCGACTGTTCTTGACGCGCTCGTTGTACTGCTGGGACAGCAGGTTCGTCAGACGGCGCTGTTTGGCGTATAGGCGGATGGTGTTGCTTACACGGCGGCGCACGACACGGGAGTCAAACGGACGATTGATATAGTCCGAGGCGCCCAGCTCGTACGCGCGCAGAACCATATCATCGGAATCTTCGCTCGAAATCATGATGACAGGCAGATTGTCACTAACCGATCGGCGCGACAGATCGGCCAGCACCTCAAAGCCGCTTATGCCCGTCATTCCAATATCCAGCAGCACGAGCGACAACTAATAAACATAGCGGTCGACCA
>CANNPG010000206.1:0-3155 GCA_947507375.1 uncultured Collinsella sp.
CTTTGCGTCGCAGTTTTTGAGCGAGGTGATGCGTTCTGAGGTCCTTGTGAGCGACCTGATGAGCGACTGCGTGCTTGTTTCTGTGTTTGGCTCGGCCGGCGCATCGGTCTCGAGCAGTAGGCGGTCGAGTGGAATCTGTCGTGCGTATTCGCGACAGCGCTTGGTCGCGAGCATGCGTTCGTTGACGGAAAAATAGCAGCCCGCATTACGCGCGCGGGTGAGTTCGTCCGAAGTGCCGCTAAACCAGTGGAAGATGATAGCGGGGGAGTCGGGGTTTGGGATGAGTAGTCCATGCGATTCGAGGACGTCCAGTACGGCTCCTGCCGAACGAACGGCGTGAATTGATATCACGCGCCCGGTAAGAGGATGCTGCACGAGCGCATCGCAGAGCCGGTTAAGTGCCTGTATTTGTAGCGGCTCACTTCCAGCAAAGCGCGCGGAAAAGTCGAGTCCGACTTCGCCGATGTAGCGTTCTTGGGCAGCAACTTCGCAAAGCAGATTGACTTCGGCAAAACCGCAGTGGCCATCGGCGAGCCACCAGGGGTGAAGCCCAACGCCGGCGATGATGCCCGGGTGGCGACGAGCGCGCTCGTTTGCGGCCGAAAAGTCGCGTGGATCGACGCCGCAATCAAATAGACCCAAGCCCAGCGCCGTTGCCTCATCGGCAACGGCGTCCGGGTGAGCCATTAAATCAAGATGGCAGTGTGCATCAAATAACCGGGGCTCCATCTCGGCGCGCTCCGCTAGTCCAAGCGCTGGCCATCGGCGCGCACGCGCTCGGTGCCGCGGCCACTGATCTGGCGGATAACCTCGCCGGCAATCATCTGGCCCATGATGGGCGGCATAAAGCTGGCGGTTCCGAGCTCGGTGCGCTCGTGGATATTGGAAGGGTCGCGGGGCTGTGTCTTAACCGATTCCTCGCAGCTAAACAGTACATGTAGACTCTTGATTCCGCGCTTCTTGCATTCTTTGCGCATGATGCGGCTCATGGGGTCACGTACCGTATCGAAAATGTCGGCAAAGCGGAGGCACTCGGGATGGAGCTTGTTGGCCCCGCCCATGGAGCTAACCAAACGAATGTCGTGGTCCTGAGCATATTTGGCAATGGTGAGCTTGGCCGAGATGGTGTCGATGGCGTCGACGACGTAGTCGAGCTTGCCGTCCGTCTGCTCCAAAACGCGCGCGAAAAATTCGTCGATATTGTTGCTCAACAGGTATTCGGTGCGCTTGATGACGGTAGCGGCTGGATTGATGTCGTGGATCATGGCTTCCATAACATCGACCTTGCGCTTGCCGATGGTGCTTTGAAAGGCGATGGCCTGGCGATTGATATTGCTGGGCGCGATGATGTCCTTATCCAGAATGACGAAATGACCAATGCCGCCGCGGACAAGTGCCTCGCAGCAATTGGAGCCCACACCTCCGCAGCCGAGCACCAGCACCGTGGCGGCGGCGAGTTTGTCGAGTGCCTCGCGGCCCATGATGATCTCGAGCTTGGTGTCGCGTGTCTCGTTGGGGGTTGCGGCTGTGGTTTCGGTCATAGACATCCTCCGATGGGGAAGCGAATCGTGTTTTAGCTATCGTCATTATAGGTATTATCGCGATTCCATTTGAGCCCTAGGGGCTTGTTGAAATGAGGCAGTGATTCGCATAAGATGAAGCAGATGGCACCCGTTGCCGCGGGTTGGCCAACTCCCAAACACGTTTGTAGCGTGAGAAGTGGCCGTCTTCGCATTACGCGGGGGCGGCTATTTCATTCGACCTCCAATGTGGATGCCGAGCTCCACAGCCGCGATTACAAGCAATAACAACGTCAGGACATCGTCAATACTCATAGTCCATCTCCTTCTCGGGTAGAGGGAGCTGGCCCATCTGCTTCAACTTCCATTGTAGCTAAATACGAACGAATGTTCTATAGATGTTCCTGTATTAGATAGTTAGACAAACATCTAAATATTGAGTATAGTGTGCACGTCATGAGAGATGATGAGAGGAGGTCTTATGCCGGGAGAGGGTTTTAAGGCGCTTGCCGATCCAACGCGACGGCGCATTTTGGAGTTGCTGCGCGAGGGCAATCGCACGGCCGGGGAGCTTGCCGAGCATTTTGACATCAGCAAGCCGTCGCTGAGCCATCACTTGGCGACGCTCAAAAACGCCGGGTTGGTAACCGACGAACGTCATGGTCAAAACATCGTTTACAGCTTAAACACTACCGTCATGCAGGACTTGATCGGTTGGTTTATGGGCTTTACAAACACGGAAGGTGAAAAGGATGAATAACGAAAACAAGGGCATTCACCCCACGGGGGTATCGTCGCGCGTGTGGATTGCGCTGGTCGCTCTGTGCGTCGCCAATGTCGTAGCGCATCTCATGGTGATGCCGAGCTTGCCTGCGCAGATTCCCACGCATTGGGGCGCGAACGGCGCCGTTGACGGTTGGGGTCCTAGCTGGATGGCCTCCGCGCTCGGCGTGCTGCCTCTGGCGCTTCTCGCAATGTTTTACGTGGTGCCGCGCATCGATCCCAAAGGTGAGGCATATCGGACCTCGGGCAAGTTCTATCAGGGTTTCGTAATCGCCTTCACCTTGTTCATGTGTGCCATAAGCTGGCTGGGAGAGCTTACGGTCTTGGGCGTGGTGCCGGCGGTCGGTTCGGTTAACGTGCTGATTTCCGGTGTTGTCGGTTTGCTGTTCATCGGCGTAGGCAACTACTTGCCGCGTGTGAAGCAGAACTATACGCTCGGTATCAAGACACCTTGGGCGCTTGCCGATCCCGAGAACTGGCGCCGTACGCAGCGTTTTGGCGGCGCCTGCTTTATGGTGCTGGGTATTGGCCTGATTGTGATGGGCGTGGCAGGCAGCGTGCTTTCGAGTGAAGTCGTCGCCGCGGTGATTGCGGTTCTGGCGTTTGGTTCGGTCGGAGCCGTCTACGTCTACTCGTATCTGCTGTGGCGCAAATCGCAGCGGGCCGTTCGCTAAGGTTGCGGAAAACTAGCGTACGCAGTTCATAGTATGTTCCGGGGGACTTTTCCCAGGTAGTATTAGGGGGTGTGGGCAACCATGCCCCTATTTCGTTACGTTTCAGAGCTGATTTCCTTATTTCGTTTCGAGAATATTTTTTGTATGCTCATGCATTTATTTATGCAGTTTATTTTCC
>CANNPG010000207.1:0-3079 GCA_947507375.1 uncultured Collinsella sp.
AAAATGCCAAATATGAGTACTGCTACCGGAATGGATACATTTCTTTTAACTTTCCAACCGCCAGAATAATCCTCGATTGTCCGCTAATTAAAGCTTTTACAGTCATTCATCCTGCGTTTTCACAAATCTTAAACCCCTCCAGACGCTCAAATCACGTCTGAAGGGGTTGATTTTGCTGCGACTAAATTAGTCACAGTACTCATATTTGGCATTTTTTGCACACCGGGTCCCGAGGAGGCGCCTGCACCTCCCCGGGACCGCTCGGCTATTCGACGATTGGTGCTCCGTGGCCCCAAGAACCTTCCATGCCGCACACGGTCGAGGCAAACCCGGCAGCAAAGTCGAGCGCGCGCTCGATGGCCTCGGCGCCATCTTCACCACGCTTGGCGGAATCGAGATAGCACATCAAAAACGAGGTAAGGAACGAGTCGCCCGCCCCCATGGTGTCCTTCATGTCCGTTACCGGTTTAGCCAGCTGGCGGTAATAACGATCGCCGTCGTAAGCAATGCAGCCCTCGGCGCCCGCCGTAGCCGACACAAAACGCGGACCCAGGCCCTTCACCCATGCCAGACGCTCGCGAACCTCATCCTCACTCGCAGCATCCGCCGCACTAAAGAAAGCGAAATCGACGTAGGGCGCAATCTGCTCGTAGTACTCGTCGGTAGAGTCGTCCGAAAAGTCAAAAGAGACCGTGACGCCCGCAGCCTTCAACTTGGGCAGCTCGCGCTCGGTAAAGCAATAGTTGCCCGAATGAACCACATCGAACTGCTTCATGTACGAAAGGTCAAAGCGATCGAGGACATAGCGCGCATCGCCACGGATACCGCCCTCGTTGGAGCCAAGGAAGACACGGTCACCGTCAACGACGGTCACGCGAGCCGCTCCGTTCTCGCCAATCATCTGCTCGCACTTGTCAAGCTCGATACCCTCATCCTCGAGGCTTGCAATGACATGCTCGGCAGCGGCATCATTGCCAAAAATGCCCATGTATGCGGAGCGTGCGGCACCGCATTTCTTGGCATAAACGGCGAAGTTCACCGCGTTGCCGCCAGGATACATGGTGTGGATATGCTCGTAGCGGTCGACGACGTTGTCGCCAAATCCGAGCGCGTTAACGTTAAATGCCATGGCCTTTGTCCCTTCTAGTACTCGACGACGCCCATATAGCGGCGGAAATCGGGATCGTGATCAAACACCTTGCCGCGTGCAGCACGCAGCTCGCAGTTCATGGCGTAGAACAGCACCGGGTCCAGATAGGCACGGACGCTCGCCGGCACGGCTTCCATACCGTACTCCTTGGCATCGAGCACCATCAGCGTATCGGTATGCGTCTTAAGGAACGCCAGGGCGCGCTCGTCCATAGCACGGCACTCGCTGGAGCCCATCTGCAGGAAGTAAAATACGCCATCCTGAGTAGCCTCGAAGGGGCCATGGAAGTACTCGGCAGAGTGGATGTAGCTGCAGTGCTGCCACTGCATCTCCATAAGAGAGCAGATAGCGAAACCGTAGGTCTGGCTAAAGTTGGGACCGCTGCCCAGAATATAGAAGAACTCGTGCTCCTGGCAAAGCTTGGCAAAGCGATCGCCCAGCTCGGCATTTACCTTCTCGCGTGCCGGGGGAAGAATCTTATCCATCTCGGCAATACCGGCATACATATCGGCAAGATCGGCGTAGCCCTCCTGCTGATCGAGCAGCTCTGCTGCAAGCGACAGCGAAATGCCAGCGGGGACCTCGGCCTGCGGCACGCCCTCGCCCCATGGGTAGACCCACGTGGTCCACTTGCCGGAGTCGATCTTGGATCCAGCGTTGTCGGTCTGGGCGATCACCGTAGCGCCGGCAGCAAGGGCAATCTCGCAGCCCTCGACGACCTCCGGGGTGTTGCCACTATGGCTACAAGCGATGACCAGGGACTTCTCGCCCAGACGACGCGGACGCATAATGTCGAATTCACGCGCGGTATAGATATACGAAGTGAAGGTGGTTGCCTCGCGCTGCAGAAGCTCATGAGCCGGGATCAAATCGATCATGGAGCCACCGCAAGCAATCCAGTAGACGCTGTCGAACTTGCCCTTCTCGGCAATTGCCTCTTTGATCAGATCGTGTGCGTTCATATCCAGTTCCTTTCTTGTTTGACCCGCAATCAATGACGTTGGTTGCGTAGCCGATGGTTGTTTTAGTCAATCAGATATTTCTCGAATGCGGCCATGTTCTTGGCATCTGCCGCCGCCGGGTCATCGTAGTAACGACCGTCCGTGATTTCCTGGCCCAGCATGCCGTCGAAACCATGGGCGTTGAGTGTGGCGACGAAGGCGTCCATATCGTGCTTGCCATCGCCCCACACCAGATGGCCATACGGGTCACCGTCGATAAAGTGCATCTCGTGAATTGCCCCATCACCAAAGGCGGCAAACCAGTCCTCGAGCGTCTCGCCTGCAACGCCCATCGCGGTTGTATCAACCATGGGCTGTAAGTACGGGCTTGCGACCTCGTCAATCATGCGCTTCGCATCGGAAACCGTCGTCACAAGGTTGCTCTCCTCGGGACGCAGGCTTTCCATCGTAAGCACCAGACCGTGCTCGCCGGCATACTCCGCCAGAATGGACAAGTGCTCGCGGCTGCGCTTCCAGGCTTCCTCGCGGTCCTCGTCCCAGTCGCCCCAGCCCGAGTTGATGGACATGCGGTCGCACCCAAGTACCTCGGCAAGCTCAATGCCGTGCTTAAAGTACGCCAGGCTGCGCTGTTCATGCAGCGGTTTGCGTGCGCAGTACTGCCAAGGATAGACAACATTCTCGGGACACAGAGTACGATACCTAAGCCCACGGTCTGCAGCCTTTTTCGCCAGGACCTCAGCCTCAAAGTAGCCCGTGTGGTCGAGCGTCACATGCGGCTCCGCACACCACAGCTCAATGGACTCAAAGCTCAAACGCTGCTGCACATCAAGGAAGTAATCGAGCGACCACATCATGTAGTGAATGTTCATGCCGGCGACCTGCTCGCGCCCCAGACGGGGTGTGGAAGCGCTGAAATCCATGTTGGGCAACTCATACATCGGCAGTAGGACGGAAATCACAGTCGCTA
>CANNPG010000208.1:0-3062 GCA_947507375.1 uncultured Collinsella sp.
CAAAGGACCAAATATGAACAAGGCAGGCAAAAATACATCTACAACCAGCACAAACGCCAAATGAGCCTAAGGTCCCTATCTCCACAATTAAGGGGCTCGAAGGCCCCTTAAAACACGTCTATTCCATAGAGTTGAGCACAAGGGCAATGCGACCCAATGCCTCCGTGACCGCATGGGCACGAACACACGAACGGTCGCCCTCATAGTGGCAGCGCACAGAGTCCACAACCGGCACGCCCCCATCGGCGGAACGATGCGCCCAGCCAATATAGAAAGTGCCCGCCGGATCGTCCTCAGTGCCACCGCCGGGGCCGGCATAACCCGTTGCGCTCACTGCAATATCGCTCTGGTACAGCTCCAGCGAACCCACCGCCATCTCGCGCGCGGTCTGATGCGACACCGCGGTATAGCGGTCAAGCGTCTCCTGCTCAACACCAAGAACGCGATGCTTAATCTCATCGCAATAGGTCACCGCACCGCCACGCAGCACCGCCGAGGCGCCCGGGATATCGGCAATCGTCGAGGCGATCATACCCGCCGTCAGCGACTCAGCCGTCGAAACCGTCACGCCCCGAGCGCTCGCGCGCTCGACAATATCACGCGCCAGCTCCTCGTTATGTGCGGAAATCTGCTCAAAAGAGTCCGTCATACCCACCAGGACCTAGACCGAAAAGACGATCTTGCGGCAGTTCCAGAAGTACTGGGCGCCCGAGATAACGGTCAGGACAACGGCAACGGCGTACAGGAAGCGCGACACCGAGTAGATGCCGAGCGTTAGCGCCACCGGGCCAAGGTGCAAGCCGGCCATAGCAAAAACGCACAGGTAACCGCAAATGGAGACCATCGTGGTTGCCGTCTTGTACTTGCCGAGCTTATCGGCCGCAACGACCACACCGGCCGCACTCGCGACCATGCGAAGGGCGCTCACCAGAAGCTCACGGAACAGGATAATGAACACGGACCACACGGTCACTGAGCCAAAATCCAAGAACAGCAGCAGGGCCGAGAACACGAGCAGCTTATCGGCGATGGGGTCCAAGAATTTACCGAAGTCGGTGATCTCGTTGCGCGAACGCGCCAGATAACCGTCGACCTTATCGGTGCACGACAGGATCACATACAGAATGAAGGCAGCGGCGGCGAGCGGGCCGTCGAAGGTGCTCCAATCCGTACCGGCAACACTCGTGTGAGAAAGCGCCGACACGATCATGAACACCGGGATAAAGACGATGCGAACGCACGTCACGATGTTGGCGGGCGTCCAGACACTCGTCAGTTCCTTATTACTCTCGTTAGCCACGACGCTCTCCTACTCCACAACATGACCGATAAGCTCGTAGCAGAAGCTATCGGTAAACTCGACGATCAGAATATCGCCCACGGACGCCTCGCTGGCGTCCAGATGCACCGCGCCATCGGAATCGGGCGCCTGGAACCAGGCATGGCCGATCAGCTCGGCGCCATCCTCGGTCTCTTCGATACCGTCGACGATTACCTGGGCTCGCTCGCCCACATGGGCGGCGGTGGCGGCAAAACCGAGCGACTCGGCCAGGTCCATGGCCTCCTGGGCGCGCTCGAGCTTAACCTCCTCATCGACCTGGCCCTCCATCTTGGCGGCCAGGCTACCTTCCTCACGCGAGTAGGCAAAGACACTCGTGTAGTCAAAGCCGACGGTGTCCATAAAGTCGATAAGGTCGCGGAACTCGTCGTCGGTCTCGGTCGGGAAGCCGACCATGGCCGTGGAACGAATCACGATGCCGGGGATGCGCTCGCGAAGGTCGCGGAACAGATCCTCGAGCTCCTGGCGCGAACCGGAGCGACGCATGGCCTTAAGAATGCGCGCGTCGCAGTGCTGCACGGGGATATCGATATAGGGCAGCACCTCGGGCGTATCGCGAATCGTCTCGATGAGTTCGTCAGTCATGCCCTCGGGCTGCAGATAGAGCACGCGGACCCAGACGTTGTGCGGGTGTACGGCCTCGGCGACGGCACGCAGCAGCTGCGCCAGATTGCGCGGCGAGCCATCGGCGACGTCCTCGTCGGCAAAGTCGGTACCCCAGATGCCCGTGTCCTGGCCGATCAGCACGATCTCGCGCACACCGCCGGCAACCAGGTCGCGCACCTCGGAGATGATGCTCTCGGCATTGCGCGAATGATAGCGGCCGCGGATGTAGGGAATCATGCAGAAGCTGCAGAAGCGGTTGCAGCCATCGGAAATCTTGACGTAGGCGACAGCACCCTCGACGGTACGTTTGACCTGCGGGATATAGGCTGCAATCTCACGCTCGACACCCAGCACGCCATCGATGACCGCCACGATGCCGTCTTCCTCGTCGGCCTTCACAAAGGCAGCGACCTCGGGCAGCTCGTCAGGCAGGTCATCGCCATAGCGCGACGGCACGCAGCCGCACATGACGATGGGACAAGAACGAACGCCGTCCTGAACCTCGTTGGCGAGCTCGAGCGTGGTCTCGATGCTCTCGGACGTTGCGGAGGCGAGGAACGAACATGTATTGACGATGGCGATATCGGCATCCTGCGGGTCGAATGCCTCCTCGTAGCCCGCGGCGGTCAAAAGAGAACGCATGCGGTCGGTGTCAACCTCGTTCTTAGCGCACCCGAGGGTGATGTAGAGCACGGAGCCCAACGGTGTATCCATGTTGGAGAGCGGTCCTTTCGATTGATATTAGCGGTAGTTGGTGAACTGCAGCGGCTGGCCGTAGTCCTGGTCGCGCAGGAACTGGATCACGGTCTGCAACGCGTCCTTCGAAGCAGAGGAAACACGCAGTTTGTCGGCCTCAATGGTCACCTTGACCTTGAGCTTTTGGTCCTTGATGTCCTTGTTGATCTTCTTGGCGGTCGCCTGGTCGATACCCTCGACGATATGGCCGAGCACGCGCACGGTGCCGCCCGACGCCGCCTGCGGAGCATCCCACGAGACAGCCTTGAGGTCGATGCCGCGCTTGATGAGCTTGGAGCTCAACACGTCGATAATCTGTTTGGAGACAAAGTCGGCCGGGGCGTTGATCGTAAAGAGCTTGTCGCCCTTCGAAAGCTCGATC
>CANNPG010000209.1:0-3032 GCA_947507375.1 uncultured Collinsella sp.
GGTAGCTCTCGGCAATTGCTTTCCATGTGATAACATTTCAGCCGAGAGACGAGAGCCCCTCCCCGTCGGGGGAGGGGCGGCGAACGATAGGAGCGGCCATGCTGCATGCGGTGAAGGTGAAGCCCGACGTGTACTGGGTGGGCGGCATCGATTGGAACGAGCGTAACTTCCACGGATACACGACGGATCGCGGTTCCACGTACAACGCCTACCTTATCATGGACGAGCAGGTGACCCTTATCGATACCTGCAAACCGGCTTTCGCCGGCGAACTTATCGAGCGTATCAGCGAGGTGGTCGATCCGGCCTGTATCGAGCACGTCATCGTCAACCACGTAGAGCAAGATCACTCCGGCGCGGTTCCTGCCATTTCCTACCTCGCTCCGCGTGCGAAAATTTACGCCAGCGGTCCTCACGGTGTGAACGGTTTGACCGCCCATTACGGCGACCGCGGCTACGTGCCGGTCAAGACGGGCGATACCCTGCGCATCGGCAAGCGAACGCTTTCCTTCACTCAGACCATGATGGTGCACTGGCCCGACAATATGGCCACGTATTCCGAATACGACCGCATCCTGTTCTCCAACGACGCGTTCGGCCAGCATTTCGCGTCGTCGAAGCACTTCGACGACGAGGTGGGCCTGCCCGAGGTGCTGGCGCAGGCGAAGAAATACTACGCCAACATCGTCATGCCGTACTCGCGCCATGTTCAAAAGGCGCTCAAGTCGTTCGAAGGGTGCGAGGTCGACATGATCGCTCCCAGCCACGGCGTCATCTGGCGCAGCCATGTGGCCGAGATCCTGGGGGAGTACGGGCGGTGGAGTTCGCTCGCCCCCGATGACAGCGCTATCGTCGTGTACGATTCCATGTGGCACACCACCGAGGACATGGCGCTCGAAATCGTGGAGGCGTTCATCGAGTGCGGCGTGCCCACCCGGCTGTTCGACCTCAAGGCGAACCATATCTCGGACATCATGACCGATCTTTTATCGGCGAAGTTCGTAGCCGTAGGGTCGCCAACGCTGAACAACGGCATGATGCCCACGGTTGCCGCGTTTTTGTGCTACCTCAAGGGCCTCTCGCCGAAAGCAGGCTGGGAGGGGCGCGTGGGCATCCCGTTCGGTTCCTACGGTTGGGGGACCAACGGTCCCGACGAGGTTGCTGCGGCGTTGGAGGCGTGCGGCTTCGACTTGCCTCTGGGCACGCTGAGCCACCAGTGGATCGAGGACGAGGATCACCTGGCTCGGTTGCAGGAGACCATCAAGCAGGGCGTGGCAGGCTAAGGGCGCCGTTTCTGAAGGTGTCGCGTTCTTTGCATTCGCGCTTGCGCCCGTCGCAGCGCGAGCGGCGCGTGCTTCGGATGCGATCAGTCGTCCAGCAGCTCGAACCCGTAGCAGTCGGTGTCTTGCATCGTGTGGAACACGCGACGCACGGTAAGCGTATGGGCATCGTAGGTGTAATAGATCCAGTAGCGCTTCACGAGTACGCGGCGATACCCCTGATGATCGAGATCTTCGTCGAAGAACGGTTGGCCGAGTTCGGGAAGCTCGGCGGCTCTCTCGATTGCGGCGAAGATGGCATCGGCGGTATTTCGAGCGGCTTGCGGCGACTTCAATGTAAGTGCGATGTATACGAGGATGCCATCGAGATCGACGCTGGCCCGCGGCCTGAACTCAATCGTGCGCACCGAGGGTACCGTCAAGAATCTTGCGCACTTTTCCGACAGCCTCATAAGCCCGCCGTCCGGTGCGGCTACCCCTCCAGCAGAGTCACGTCCAGATAGCGCCTCGAGCCCCACTCGCTCTCGGCCACGTACTTGAGCCTCGCGGTCACGAGCATGAGGGCGCTCTTCCCGTCGGGGAACGTCCCGACCACGCGCGTGCGCCTGCGGATCTCGCGGTTCAGGCGCTCGATGGCGTTGTTGGTGCGTATGCGCCGCCAGTGCTCGCGCGGGAAGCGCGTGTACGTCAGGGTCTCGGCGTATCCGTCGCGGACGACCTTCGCGGCCTCCTTCAGCCTCATTGAGTCGAGCTCGTCGGCCACCTCGAGGGCCTTGGCCTCGGAGGCCTCGCGCGACTCCATGGCGTGTATGGCCTTGAGCATCGCGGCCGCCTTGGGCCTCTTGGACTTGGGCACCTTCGCCAGCGCGTTGCGGTAGAAATGGACCGTGCAGCGCTGGTAGGCGGCGTTCGGGAAGACCTCGGCGATCGAGCCGACCATGCCGGCGGCCTTGTCGCCGGTGAACATCCTGACCCCGCGCAGCCCGCGCGACTTCAGCCACGAGAGGAACTCCCGCCAGCACTCGGCCGACTCGGTGAAGCCCTCGGCGGCGCCTATCACCTCGCGGTAGCCGTCGTCGTTGACGCCTATCGCCACCATCACCGCCACGTTCTCGTAGCTCCCGCCCCAGCTGCGCTTCAGGTAGATGCCGTCGACGTAGACGTAGGGGTAGGCGCGAACGAGCGGGCGGTTTCGCCACTCCTCGACCGCGGCGAACGCCTTCTCGTTCAGGTTCGAGACGGTCGCCGCCGACACGCTCGACCCCCACAGGATCTCGGAGACGTCCTCGATCCTGCGCGTCGAGACGCCGGCCAGGTACATCTCGATCATCGCCTCCTCGACGCTGGTCTCGCGGCGCCGGTAGCGCTCGATGATCGCCGTGGTGAACCTCATCCCCTTGAGCTTGGGCATGCGCAGCGTGACCTCGCCGGACGTCGTTGCCAGGCTCCTGTCGTAGTGGCCGGCCCGATAGGCCTCGCGCCCCGCGGCGCGCTCGTAGCGCTCCGCGCCGACGAGGTCGCCCGCCTCCTCATCCAGAAGGCCGTTCAGGGTGTCCTCGACCGTCTTTCTCACCAGCTCGCGCAGATCGGACTTCAGGCTCTCCTCGTTCAGTGTTACGATTGGCTCGGGCATGGCTCTCCTCCAATATGCTTCTTGTCTCGACAACTCGAATCATACCGGGGCGGGCCGTGCCCTCCTTCCTATCTGGACGCTATCCTGCTGTCAAAGTGCGCAAAAAATTGTACGTTACC
>CANNPG010000210.1:0-3030 GCA_947507375.1 uncultured Collinsella sp.
ATCCTTTGAGCGTTTTAAGGACGAGGGTCTTCGTGAGGCGTTCAAGGAATCCAGCCCCATCCAGAGCCAGAACCATGTTCTCGAGGTTACCTTCGGCGAGCATCAGTTCGGCGACCCTGCGCACACCGTCGAGGAGTGCCGCGAGAAGGACATGACCTATCAGGCCCCGCTCCTGACCGACGTCCGTCTCACCAACAAGGAGACCGGCGAGATCAAGGAGCAGCTCGTCTTTATGGGCGACTTCCCCATGATGACCGATCAGGGCACCTTCATCATCAACGGTACCGAGCGTATCGTCGTCTCGCAGCTCGTCCGTTCCCCGGGTGTGTACTACAGCTCCGAGATGGATTCGGGCAAGCAGATCTACAAGGCCCAGATCATCCCGTCCCGCGGTGCCTGGCTTGAGTTTGAGGTCGACAAGCGCGACCAGCTCATGGTCTCCATCGACCGTAAGCGTAAGCAGAGCGCCACGATGTTCCTGCGCGCCCTTGGCATCGCCGTCACCAACGACGACATCATCGAGCTGCTCGGCAACTCCGATGTGATTAAGCGCACCCTGGAGCGCGACACCGCTCTCACTCGCGAGGACGCCCTTATCGAGATCTACCGTCGCCTGCGCCCGGGCGAGCCTCCCACCGTGGACGCTTCCCGCAGCCTGCTCGAGGGCCTGCTCTTTAACCCGCAGCGCTACGATCTGGCCCGCGTCGGTCGTTACAAGGTCAACAAGAAGCTCAACCTCACCACCGAGGAAGAGGTCACGGTGCTCACCGACGAGGATATCGTCGCTACGCTGCGCTACCTGCTGTCCCTCGCCGCCGGCGAGCAGGGCTTCAAGGTCGACGACATCGACCACTTTGGCAACCGCCGCATCCGCACCGTCGGCGAGCTCGTCGCCAACCAGTTCCGTATCGGCATGAGCCGTATGGAGCGCGTTGTCCGTGAGCGCATGAGCTCCCAGGACATCGACGAGATCACCCCGCAGTCGCTCATCAACATCCGCCCGATCGTGGCCTCCATCAAGGAGTTCTTCGGTTCCTCGCAGCTCTCGCAGTTCATGGACCAGGCGAACCCCCTGACCGGTCTGACCCACAAGCGCCGTCTGTCCGCACTCGGCCCTGGCGGTCTTGCCGGCCACAAGTCCGGCTCCAGCCGCCGCACCAACGTGCCGACGGCCGTCCGCGACGTTCACAACTCGCACTACAGCCGCATGTGCCCGATCGAGACCCCCGAAGGCCCCAACATCGGCCTGATCGGCTCGCTCGCCCTCTACGCCCGCGTCAACGAGTACGGCTTCATCGAGGCTCCGTTCCGCCGCGTCGAGAACGGCGTTGCCACCGACCAGATCGACTGGATGACCGCTGACGAGGAAGAGAAGCACGTCATCGCGCCGGCCAACACGCCGCTCGATCCCAAGACCAACGAGTTCATCACGACCGATGCCGAGGGCAAGCTTGTCCGCCCGCACACCGTGATCGCCCGTACCCGCGACTTCGACGGCTCCTTCGGCGCTCCCGCCGACGTGCCTGTCGAGGACGTCGACTACATGGACGTCTCGCCGCGTCAGATGCTCTCCGTCGCAGCCACGCTGATCCCGTTCCTCGAGCACGACGACGCCAAGCGTACGCTGATGGGCGCTAACATGCAGCGCCAGGCCGTGCCGCTGGTTCACCCTGCCGCTCCCTATGTCGGTACCGGCATGGAGCGTCGCGCCGCTCTGGACTCCGGCGAGGTCACCCTGGCCAAGAACGCCGGCGAGGTCATCTTTGCCGACGCCGCCAAGATCATCGTCAAGCATGCCGGCGGCATGGACGAGTATCACCTGGCCAAGTACCAGCGCTCCAACCAGTCCACCTGCATCAACCACCGTCCGCTCGTGCGCGTCGGTGACACCGTTGAGCAGGGCGAGCCCCTGGCTGACGGTCCTTCGACCGATCATGGCGAGCTCGCACTGGGTCAGAACCTCACCGTGGCATACATGCCGTGGGAAGGCTTCAACTACGAGGACGGTATCGTCGTGTCCGAGCGCCTGGTGGCCGAGGACCTGCTGACGACCATCAATATCACCCGTCACGAGATCGATGCCCGCGACACCAAGCTCGGCCCCGAGGAGATCACCCGCGAGATCCCGAACCTCTCCGAGGACATGCTTGCCAACCTCGACGAGGACGGCATCATCCGCATCGGCGCCGAGGTCGGCCCTGGCGACATCCTGGTCGGCAAGGTCACGCCTAAGGGCGAGAGCGCTCTGACCGCCGAGGAGCGCCTGCTGCGCGCCATCTTCGGTGCCAAGGCCCACGACGTTCGCGACACCTCCCTTAAGATGCCTCACGGCGCTTACGGCCGCGTCATCGACGTCGTCCGCTTTAGCCGCGAGAACGGCGACGACCTGGCCCCCGGCGTCAACGAGCAGGTGCGCGTCTACGTCGCCCAGCGTCGTAAGATTCAGCAGGGCGATAAGATCGCCGGCCGCCACGGCAACAAGGGTGTTATTTGTAACGTTCTGCCGGTCGAGGACATGCCCTACATGGCTGACGGTACCCCGATCGACGTTATCCTCAACCCGCTGGGCGTTCCTTCGCGTATGAACGTTGGCCAGCTGCTCGAGTGCCACCTTGGCTGGGCTGCTGCCTGCGGTTGGGATACCGAGCAGGCCGACTCCGACAAGTACGTCCCCGGTCCGTTCTTCACCGCCACGCCCGTCTTCGACGGCGCCAAGGAGGACGAGATCGCCGAGGTCATTCGTCGTGCCAACAAGAACATGCTCAACAAGGCCACCGCTGCCTTTGGCAATCACATGCGTCCCGAGTTCGTCACCCAGCTTGACGAGCGCGGCAAGACCCGCCTGTTCGACGGCCGCACCGGCGAGGAGTTCCGCGAGCCCATTACCGTGGGTACGTCCTACATCCTCAAGCTCGGCCACATGGTCGACGACAAGATCCACGCCCGTTCGACCGGCCCTTACAGCTTGGTTACCCAGCAGCCTCTGGGCGGCAAGGCCCAGTTCGGCGGCCAGCGCTTCGGCGAGATGGA
>CANNPG010000211.1:0-3028 GCA_947507375.1 uncultured Collinsella sp.
AGCTCAGGCGGAACCAACCCGGCATACCAAAGCTGTCCGAGGGAACCGCAAGCAACTCATACTTCTTTGCGCGCTCGCAAAACGCATTCGCATCGGGCTCGAGTGCCTTCACCCACAGGTAGAAAGCACCGTCCGGCTCAACATAGGTATAGCCGTAGTCCGCCAAGGCATCGGTGAGCGCCGTGCGGTTGCGAGCATAGGCCTCGACATCACTCGGCTCATCGATGCAATCGATAATCACGCGCTGGAAGAGCGCCGGTGCACATACAAAACCCAGCGTACGGGCAGCACCCGCAACAGCCGGCATCAGACGCGCAACCTGCGGATTGGTGTTGGGAACCAAGATCCAGCCCACGCGCTCACCAGGCAGCGACAGCGACTTGGAATACGAGTAGCACACGATGGTGTGCTCGTAGATCGAGGGCACCCAAGGCACCTCGGCACCGTACACGATCTCGCGGTACGGCTCATCCGAGATGAGCATAATCGGATTCTCGGGATCGCGCTGAGCGTTGGCCTCGCGCAGAACATTGGCCAGTCGCGTCAGCGTGTCGTATGTATATACGGCACCGGTCGGATTGTTGGGAGAGTCGATGATGACGGCCGCCGTCTTATCGCTGATCGCCTTGAGCACGTTGTCCACGCTCAGCTGGAACGTATCTTCATCGGCGAGCGCCTCAACACACGTACAGCCGGCCTTCTCAATCCAAACGCGATACTCCGGAAAGTACGGGGCGATAACAATAACCTCGTCGCCCGGGTTCGTAACGGCGTTGAGCGTGCAGGTGAGCGAAGCCGCGGCACCCACCGTCATAAATACGTCTTTGCCCTCATAGCTCGTGCCAAAACGGCGGTTGAGCGATTCGGCCACAGCGGCACGACATTGCGGCAGGCCCGGTGCGGGCGTGTAGCCGTGCAGCTGATCGCTCGGCAGCTCCAGGGCCTTCTTAATGGACTCCGCCACAGCAGCGGGTGCCGGAACGCTCGGATTGCCCAGCGAAAAATCGAATACGTTTTCCGCACCAATCTGCGCCTTGCGCTCAAGGCCATAGCTAAAAATCTCACGGATGATGGAGCTTTCCGCACCGCGAGCATACATAGTTTCGTTGATCATCTGTTCCCCTTTCGCATAGGCGCTATTGTACGCTTTAGCCGAGCAAAGTGCCGCAGCAATGTTGATTGGGGACAGACTTAAATGCGTGGAAACGCTCATTTAAGTCTGTCCCCAATCAACAGACGGCCCCATATCGCTCAAAAGAAAAAGCCTCCGCAGGTTTCCCCGCGGAGGCTTTCGCCACAAAGACTATTTGTCGGCGTCGGTGTCGGCATCGACGACGGCATGGTCATCGTCAGCATCATCGGATGCGGCTTCGGCATCCTCCTGCATGGCCGCCTGCGCAAAGGCCGCGGCATCAGCCGCCAGCTCTTCCTCGCTCATACGAGGCGCGCGCTTCTTGGTCGGCATGCCGGCCGCCTTGGCATTGCGCTCCTCCTTGGCCGCCAGGATATCGTCCTCGCGCTCAAGGTAGGCGTCCCACTCGTTGTCGAGCAGGGCGTTCACGGCGTCACCTTCGACGGTCTCGCGCTCAAGCAGCACCTTCGCCATCAGATCGAGCTGATCGCGACGGGCGTCCAGGATCTCGACCGCACGACGATGGGCCTCACGCATGATGCGCTGAACCTCGATATCGATGCGGCGCGCCGTCTCCTCGGAGTAATCCTGATGATCGGCGTAATCGCGACCGAGGAACACCTGATGTTGCGCCTCGCCAAACACTTGCGTGCCCAGCTCCTCGCTCATGCCCAGGCGCGTGACCATCTCGCGCGCCATCTTGGTTGCGCGCTCCAGATCGTTGCTCGCGCCCGACGTAATGTCATCGCACATGAGCTCCTCGGCAACGCGACCGCCCAAGAACACGGCGAGCTCGTCGAGCATCTCGTTCTTGGTCTTGAGGAAGTGGTCCTCCTGCGGAAGCTGCAGCGTGTAGCCCAGCGCCTGACCGCGGCTGACGATCGAGATCTTGTGGACCGGATCGGAGTGCTCCAGGATGTGGCCCACCAGGGCATGACCGCTCTCGTGGTAGGCAATTGTGGTGCGCTCGGCCTCGGTCATCACGCGACCCTTGCGCTGCGGTCCGGCAATCACGCGCTCCATCGATTCCTCGACCTCGTCCATCGAGATCACGGAACGATGACGGCGAGCGGCCAGCAGCGCAGACTCGTTGAGCAGATTTGCCAGATCGGCGCCGGTGAAGCCAACGGTCATCTGGGCGAGCTTCTCAAACTTAACGTCCTCGTCCATCGGCTTGTTCTCGGCATGCACGCGCAAGATCTGCTCGCGGCCCTTCACGTCCGGACGGTCGACCGTAACTTGACGGTCAAAACGACCGGGACGCAGCAGCGCCGGATCCAGAATGTCGGGGCGGTTGGTGGCGGCGATCAGGATGACCGACTCGCTTTCCTCAAAGCCGTCCATCTCGACCAGCAGCTGGTTGAGCGTCTGCTCGCGCTCGTCGTGGCCGCCGCCCAAGCCGGCTCCGCGCTGACGTCCCACGGCATCGATCTCATCGATGAAGATGATCGACGGGGCCTGGGACTTGGCCTCCTTAAAGAGGTCACGCACACGGCTGGCGCCGACACCTACGAACATCTCGACAAAGTCGGAACCCGAGATGCTAAAGAACGGCACGCCCGCCTCGCCGGCAACGGCCTTGGCCAGCAGCGTTTTACCGGTGCCCGGAGGGCCAACCAGCAACACGCCACGCGGGATCTTGGCGCCCAGCTTGCGATAGCGATCCGGATCGCTCAAAAAGTCACGGATCTCCTCGAGCTCCTCGACTGCCTCGTCCACTCCGGCAACGTCTTCAAACTTGACCTTGGGGCGTGTGGCCTCGTTGGTCTTGGCGTTGGTCTTGCCAAACTGCATGTTCCTGTTGTTGGCGCCCATCATCTGGCGCATAAAGTAGAACATGATGGCGATAAGGGCGATCGTCGGAAGCACACTCATCGCCAAGTCGCCCCAAAAATC
>CANNPG010000212.1:0-2977 GCA_947507375.1 uncultured Collinsella sp.
GAAGATCTCGAGGAACATCTACCTCCAGGCCATTAAGGACGGATTCCTTGGGTGCATGCCCATCGTCCTCACCTCTTCGATCTTCCTGCTGATCGCCACCCTTCCCGGCGTAGTCGGCATCACGCTGCCCCAGCCGCTCATCGACTGGTGCAACAAGCTGTACAACTTCACCATGGGCGTCATGGGCATCATGGTCGCCGGTACCACTGCCAAAAACTTCACGGCATCCATGAACCGTCGCATGCCTGCCGGCAAGGTGCTCAACGACGGCTCCACCATGGTGGCCGCCCAGTGCAGTATGCTTTTGCTCGCCGTTACGCAGTTCACCACCAAGTTCAACGGCTCCGAGCTTTCGGTCTTCGACTGCACCAGCATGGGCACACGCGGTCTGTTCTCGGCCTATATCGCCGCGTTCATCACCGTGTGGGTCTACAAATTCTGCGTCTCGCGCGATCTGACCATTAAGCTGCCCAAGGAGGTCCCGGGCGCCATCGCTCAGAACTTCCGCGACATTATCCCCTTTGGCGGCGCCGTCATCATCTGCGGCATCATCGATGTCGTCGTGCGCAACCTCATGGGCGTTCCGTTCTCCGAGCTGCTTATTAAACTGCTCTCCCCGCTCTTTACCGCTGCAGAAACCTATCCAGGCCTTATCCTTATCCAGGCAGCCACCGCGTTCTTCTGGTTCATCGGCGTCCATGGTCCTTCGATTGTCCAGCCGGGCATCGACCCCATCCGTCTTGCCAACCAGGCCGAGAACCTGCAGGTTCTGCTGGCCGGTGGTCACCCCGCCCACTCCCTCACCTTTAACATGTCGCTCGTGGGTGAGTTCGGCGGCACCGGCGCCACGTTCATCGTGCCGCTCCTGCTGATTCTCTTTATGAAGTCCAAGCAGCTCAAAGCCGTCGGTAAGGCCTCGATTGTTCCTGTTGCCTTCGCCGTCAACGAACCGCTGCTCTTTGGCGCGCCGATGATCCTTAACCCCTACATGCTCATCCCCTTTGTTGCCGCCGGCTGCGTCAACGTGAGTGTTGCCAAGTTCTTTATCGATAACGTGGGCATGAACGGTTTCTCCTTCGTGGTGCCTTGGGCTACCCCTGCCCCCATCGGCATCTTCATCACCACGAACTTCCAGCTTATCGCCCTGGTGTTTGTCGCAATCATCATCTTGCTGGACGCCATCATCTACCTGCCGTTCTTGAAGGCATACGATAAGCTGCTCTGCGACCAGGAGGCCGAGCGCGCCGCCGAGCTGGGTCTCGAGTCCGATGGTGCCGCTTCCATCGCCGCCAACGCCTCTGCGCCCGCTGTCGAGCAGACTACCGCTTCCGTCGAGACGACCGTTGCCGCCGCCGACAGCAAGCCTGTTGCCGACCAGTCCGAGCCCGCTGCCGATGCATCCGCCAAGAAGGATGTCGACGGCCTGAAGGTCCTCGTCCTGTGCGCCGGCGCCGGCACCTCTGCCATGCTTGCCAATGCCATCAAGGAAGGTGCCGCGCAGACCGGAGAGAACATTGCTTCCTCCGCAGGTGCCTATGGCCAGCACACTGCCATCATGGATCAGTACGACGTCATCGTGCTCGCCCCGCAGGTTCGTAGCTACTACAACGACATGAAGGCCGACACCGATCGCCTGGGCATTAAGCTGCTCGCTCCCCGCGGTAAGGAATATATCGACCTTACCCGCGACCCCGCTGGCGCCATCAAGTGGCTCCGCGAGAACCTCGACTAGTTCCTCCCTCTGTTGGTGCCCGGATCCCCAGTTCGGGCACCTCTCCCTATTCGTATCCCACAGAAAGGATGACTCATGACCAACCCCATGCAGTTCCCCGACGGCTTTGTGTTTGGCGGCGCCACCGCTGCTTACCAGGTTGAGGGCGAGACCCGCACACACGGCAAGGGCAAAGTGCCCTGGGACGATTTCCTGGCTGCCCAGGGTCGCTTCTCCCCCGATCCCGCAAGCGATTTCTACAACAAGTACCCGGTCGATATCGACCTGTGCCAGCGCTTCGGCATTAACGGCATTCGCGTCTCCATCGCCTGGAGCCGTATCTTCCCCAGCGGCACCGGAGAAATCAACCCCGAGGGTGTTGCCTTCTATCACGAGCTTTTTGCCACCTGCAATAAAGCAGACGTTATCCCCTATGTCACGCTCGATCACTTTGATACGCCCGAGGCCTTTTACCAGAACGGCGGCGAGGGCTTCCTGACGCGCACGACCATCGATGCCTTTGTCGAGTACGCCAAGTTCTGCTTTGCCGAGTTCACCGAGGTCAAGCACTGGTTTACTTTTAACGAGATTCCCGCGACCGCCGAGGGCAGCTTTATCGTCGGCAACTGGCCGCACGGCGAGAAGTATCGCCTGGACAAGGCCTTCCAGCTCATGCACAACATGATGGTGGCCCACGCCAAGGCCGTCGTCGCCTTCCATGAGGGCGGCTTTGAGGGCGAGATCGGCATTGTCCAGAACCTGGAGCCCAAGTATCCCCTCGACCCCAACAGCGCTGCCGACTGCGAGGCGGCCCGCATGGCCGACGTCATCAACAACCGCTGGGTACTCGACGCCACCTTCCGCGGCCACTATGCAGCCGACACCATGAAGGCTGCGACCAAGCTGGCCCATATCGCCGGCGGCGAGCTCGACGTCCGCGACGAGGACATCGCCGCGCTGACCGCCGCGCTCCCCTATAACGATTGCCTGGGCGTCAACACCTACAAGTGCCAGTTCCTGCGTGCCGCCGAGGGCGAAAACGACATCAACCACAATGGCACCGGCGACAAGGGCTCCTCGCGCTGGTTCCTCAAGGGCGTTGGCGAGTCATGCGTGCGCGAAGGCGTTCCCACCACCGATTGGGACTGGATTATCTATCCCGAGGGCCTGTACGATCTGCTGCTGCGCATTAAGAACGATTACCCCAACTACAAGAAGATCGGAAGAGCGTCGTGTAGGGAAAGAGTGTCCAACTTCGTGTAGATC
>CANNPG010000213.1:0-2969 GCA_947507375.1 uncultured Collinsella sp.
CCTCGGCGGTATGCCACAAGAACGTACGGGGGAAGCCATCGCCCACCATATTCTCGATTGACAACTTTTGAGCCAAAGCGCCATCGGCACCCGTTAGGTGTTCAAACGAACCACGATGAGCATAGGCCCCCGAGCTTACGACCGGATAGCCCAAGCAAAGTGTGTCAGGCCGAATCGACTCAGGCGATGCCGAAATCGACTCTGCAAGCCAGGGTTGGTCCCAAAGCGCCCCGAGCAAGCCAACTAGATGCCCACCGGCCGAAAAACCCATGACCGTAATCCGATCAGGATCGACACAGTACTCTGCCGCATGGCTTCGGACGGTATCGACCGCCCGCGCGAGTTCTTGCAATGCCAGCGGATAGACAGCCGGAGCAACCGAATAGTTCAGTACAAACGCTTGGTAGCCCATCGCCAACAAACGGAGCGCTACCGGCTCGCCTTCGCGCGGCGAAACGTGATCGTAGCCGCCTCCTGGCACGACCACAACTGCAGGCAGCGGTTTTAAAGCATAAGCATCTTCGGTCGGGGCAAAAACATAAGACGTAATCGTGGCAGACGAGCCATCGACCCCGACAGGAATCGTTTTATTGAGCATGTATTCCCTTTCACCATGATGCGTAGCGCAGCGCACACGGCCGTATCGCACAAGGGCTGCATTGCCGATCTATCCGACAATGCAGCCCTGGTCATCAACCCGAGTTAGGAACGGACAACCTTGTCGACGTTCTGGAGCTGCAGCTCCTCGCCGTCCTAGCCCTCGATCACCACATTTTGCAGGTCGAGTACCTTGACGTTTTGCGCGATGATGCCCTGGCGCACCATCGGCTCCACACCACAGGCCATGGCCGGAACAAAGGGCTCGGCATCCGGCGCGAAGGTCACGTGGACATCCTGGAACGTCAGGCGCGTTACTTTGCTCTCGGGCAGGCCTGTGATGTAGGCAGCGGCAGCATGGCAGTTGGTAGCCTCGATATCACAAAACGTCGTGGCGCCAAAGCCGGGCGTGCGGTCGTCGACGGGCAGCGCCTCGCGAGACTGCACGTAATCGGTCTTGCCGTCCTTGTCGCAGAAGTAGAACGAATTGACCACGAAGGGCGTGAGCACCTCGTCCATGCGAATGTGCTCAAAGGTAATGCCCTCGTTGACGGCATCCTTGCCGCGTCCACGGCGGGTCTTGACGCGCAGGCCGCGGTCGGTGCGCTCAAAGAGGCACTTGCTCACGGTAAGGTCCTTGATGCCGCCGGCAGCCTCTGAACCCAGGACCACGGCGCCGTGACCATCGTGCATGTAGCAGTGAGAGATCAGCACGTCGTGCGTAGCGGGGCGAAGCTCGGGCTCAATGCCCAGCTTGCCGCTCTTGATGGCGATGCAGTCGTCGCCCACCGAGAACTGACAGCCAAGGATGCGGACAAAGCCGCAGCTCTCGGGATCGAAACCGTCGGTGTTGTGGGAGTTCTTGGGACCCTCGATCGACAGGCAAAGCGCGTCGACATGCTCGCACAGGACGGGATGGATATTCCACGCCGGGCTGTTGCGCACGGTAAAGCCGGCCAAGCTCACGTTTTGGCACTCGGACAGGAAGATCATGCGCGGACGGGCGACCTCGCGGCCCTCCTCGGGACGGAAGATGTTCTTAAAGTCCTTGTTCCACCAGTTGTCCTCGGCAAAATCGGTCTGACCGTCAATCGCGCCGCGACCATAGATACACACGTCGTGCACGCTCAGACCCGTAAAGGTAGAGCAGTAGGTCGAGAAACTCTCGCCCTCCCAGCGGCCCAGGGGCAGCATATCGGTGCCGGCATACCCGGCGCCCTCGTCGCCTGTGACCGTGCCCGGAATGTAGGCAAGCGCCGCGCGATCGTGACGGGCCAACAGCACCGCTCCCTCGGCGAGCTCGATGTTGATATTGCTCTTAAGGAAGAGGGACTTGATGCGATAACTACCGGCGGGGATCAGCACGCGCCCGCCCTTGGGGCAGGCCATGATGGCAGCCTGGATGTTGGTGGTGTCATCATGCTCGGCATCGCCCTTGGCGCCACAGTCGCGAACGTTAATGGTAAAGGGCTCAGCCGGCGTGGTGACACCTACGCTCAGCTCACGCTCGCCACAGACAAAACGGACCAGGTTGCGCTTGCCGGGGGTCAGGCCGTCGACATAGGTCTCGACCGTATTCGTGGTACCAGCGGGCTCGTCGTTGACAAAGATCTCCCACGTATCGGCACAGGTAAAGTAGCCGCCGTCGTCAAGCTCGATCACGGCCGCGTGGGCGTTGCGCCAGATAACGTTCGTCTCCATGGATTTCTCCCTCAAAAAGATGCTCTAAAGGCAAATTGTACGCTGTTAAAAAAGGGCCGTGCCTGCCGGCGGAATTCCGGTGGCACGGCCCTGTGATTTGGACGATATGTCGGCCTTACTCGGCGGGGGTTACGCTACCGTCCTGGAAGCCAACGTTGTTGTGGGCAAAGCAGTCCTCGTACTTAAAGCCGGAGAGCTCCTCGCAAAGCGCCTTGACCTCGGGCTTGACGTCGGCCATCTTGCCACCCTCCTTGACGCGGTGAATCTCGTCGCAAAGGATGTCGCACTGCTCCTTGTCGATCTTGATGCCGCGGGCAAGGACGGCCGCAAGCAGGAAGAAGCCGGCGCAGCCGATGATCATGTAGCCGCAGATATACAGAGGCACGGTAGCGGGCTGGGTCACGGCGTCGCTATTGCCGGCGGTCTGAATGAAGCCGGAGGCAGCAAGGACGATAGCCCACACGTTGACGGCGATAGCCTGGGCGATCTGCTGGCAGAGCTGCTGCGCGGAGCTGTAGATGCCCTCGCGACGACGCAGGGTGATGAGCTCATCGACATCGGGGATGTAGTTGAGCAGAACATCGGGCAGGTACTGGAAGCCGACGTAGAAGAACTTCCAGATGGCGAAGATGATGGGGTAGGCGATCATGGCGATGGCGACCGTGGAGGTG
>CANNPG010000214.1:0-2968 GCA_947507375.1 uncultured Collinsella sp.
TTGGGCGATGAAGGGGGAGCGAGTGGACGATACGGGATCGACAACGTTTCTGCTCAGCTGCACCATGCTCGTGTTTTTAATGACACCGGGTCTGGCGTTTTTCTATGGCGGCCTGTCCAGGCGCAAAAATGTTATCAACACCATGCTCATGTGCTTTGGCGCCATTGGCTTGGTCGGTGTGCTGTGGGTTGTTGCCGGCTGGTCGCTGGCCTACGGCGGCGACGATTCCAGCCCGTTTATTGGAGGCCTTGACCAGCTGCTGTGCCTGCCGGTACTCAACCAGATGCTGCAGGCGGCCGAGGGCACCGCGTCGGACGGCGCCGTCTACCCGGAGATTATCAACATCGCCTTCCAGATGGCGTTTGCCATGATCACTGCTGCTATCGTCACGGGCAGCCTGGCCGGCCGCGTTAAGTTTGGTGCCATGACGGCCTTCCTGGGCATTTGGCTGCTCGTGGTCTATGCGCCGCTCGCCCACATGGTCTGGGGCGGCGAGGGCTCCTTTATCGGTGACATGATCGGCGCGCTCGACTTTGCCGGCGGCGACGTGGTGCACATTTCGTCCGGTCTTACCGGCCTGATCCTCTGCTTAATGCTCGGCCGTCGTCGCGGCTTTGGCATGGTGAGCTACCGTCCGCATAACGTGCCGTTTGTGGCGCTGGGCGCCGGCCTGCTTTGGTTTGGCTGGTTTGGCTTTAACGGCGGCAGCGAGTTTAAGGCCGACGCCGTTGCGGCACTCGCCATCCTCAACACCGTGACGGCCAGCGCGGCGGGCATGGTCTCGTGGCTTGCCGTCGAGCGCGTGCACACCGGTCGCCCCACGCTGGTGGGTGCCAGCACCGGTCTGGTTGCGGGCCTTGTGGTGGTCACGCCCGGTGCGGGCTTTGTCGAGCCGTGGGCGGCGCTGGTCATGGGCCTGATCGTCTCACCTGTCTGCTACCTGGCCATCAGCCATCTCAAGACCAAGTTTGGCTACGACGATGCGCTCGACGCGTTCGGTTGCCACGGCATCGGCGGCATCTTGGGTGGCGTGCTCACGGGTCTGTTTTGCGTGCCGGAGCTTTCGTGGACCGGTAAGGGCGGCCTGTTCTACACGGGCGATGTGTCGCTGCTCATCTCACAGGCCTTGGGCATTGTGGTGACGGTCGCCATTGTGCTGGTGCTCGACTTGGTAATCGCCGCGGTGGTCAAAGCGCTGTTCCACGGCAGCCTGCGTGTGGACGAGGCCGATGAGGCACTGGGCCTGGATGCGAGTCAGCACGGCGAAAGTGCATACCCTTCGTTTAGTGGTCTGGACTAGCGGTTTCTAACGTTCTGTCAGACCAACTCTTAAAGAGAGGAATTCACTATGAAGAAGATTACGGCGATCGTTCGTGCCGAGAAGCTTGAGGTTCTTAAAGACGCGCTGTTTGCTGCCGATGTTCGTGGCATGACTATCAACCAGGTGCAGGGCTGCGGCGCGCAGCATGGCTGGAAGGAATACGTGCGCGGCAACGAGTTGCTTGTCAACACGATCCCTAAGGTGCAGTTCACGCTCATTTGCGCCGACGAGCACGCCGACGGAATTGTCGACATCATCTGCAACGCCGCTCGCACCGGTGCCGTTGGAGACGGCAAGATTTGGGTCGAGCCGGTCGAGGAAGTCATCCGCATTCGCACCGGCGAGCACGGCCCCGCCGCGGTGTAGGGCCGACCGTCTGCCATCCTCAACGTTAAAATAGTGCAGTGAAGCACAAGACTTGCATTGCGGATGGAATGATTATGGGTCGCAATAAATATCCTGAAGAGACGGTCGCGAAGATTCTCGACGCGGCGCTGGAGTTATTCTGCGCACAGGGTTATGAGGGGACGAGCATTCAAGACATCGTCGACCGCCTCGATGGCATGACCAAAGGTGCTGTCTATCATCACTTTAAGAGCAAAGAGGAGATTTTCAACGCCGCATTTGATCGGGCAATGGCTCCGATTGTTGAGCACCGCCGCGCGACACTTGGTGCTGGCAATATGACGGGGGCCCAAAAGCTCAAGCGGCTGTACGCGCCCGAGTCCGTCGTTCCACAAATTGAGCTATGGGCACGCATGCATCCTGCGGCGGATCCGGTAAAAAGCTCGCGGCTGCTGGCGATGCAGTACCAAGGTTCGTTTGACGAGTCGGCCGATGGCTATCTCTTGCCAGTGATCGAGGAGGGCGTCGCCGACGGCTCCATTGCGTGCGAATGCCCGCGCGAAGCGGCGGAGGCCGTATCGTTGTTGGCGAATCTTTGGCTGCTGCCGCTGTTCCGTCCACTCGAGACCAAGGATCGAATGCTCGCTCGCGCTCAATGTTTGGCGCAGATGGCTGCTGCGGTGGGACTCGATTTGGGGGAAGAAGTGCTTCAGACAACGGCGCTGATTTGGGACGTATGGGACCGTTCCGGGTGGTAATATAGATACCAACGGTATGTAATTGATTTGCGAGGGTAGCCACGGCTGCCCTTTTCAAGTCATTAAATACATACTATCGGTATGTATTTGGGGGCAGGCTTATGGCTGGGATGCGAAGAATTAGCGTTTCGTTGGCGCCAAAAACAGTGCGATCTATCAGGCTTTTTGGCCTTCTTGTTGCGCAGCTGTGCGCGTATTCGATGTTGTCGGCACTGTGTTTTGCGTGCCCGCTTTACTTGTTCGATTGCAGCGGCTCATCAACGTTATATGGTGCCGTCGCGGCGATAGCGTTCGTGCCGGGCGTGCTTGCGACTCCGGCTGGCGGAATCTTGGCGGATCGCGGGAGACATCGCGGGGTTCTTGTGGTGCTCGGCATTGTTCTGATGGCTGCATCACTGTTGTTTATCCCAATGAAGCGTTCGCTGCCTCTTGCCGTTGTCGTGGTAGCAATGCTTTGCGTCCAATATAGTATCCAATCGCTGCTGAAACCGATGCTTCAAATTGAGACGGTGCGCATGACGGGCCCAGAAAAGGTTGAGCGTGC
>CANNPG010000215.1:0-2952 GCA_947507375.1 uncultured Collinsella sp.
ACGCTCTTCCGATCTAATTTCGTTTCGAGTATTCTTGGCGCCCAACAAGGTGAGCAGTGTTGGGGCCACGACCTCGCCCGATGGCAAAAAGACGACTTCGATGGATTCAGGAAATGCGATGATAGCCGACTTGCGGACGGGCTGATTGGCGGCGGCAACTTCGATGTTCGCAGCGTCGATGAACTCCGTGTGGTCGAGCGCGGCAAGCACGCAGCAGTTACCTTCATCGATCTCTTGAGGATCAGCAAGCCCCAGACTGTCCGCGAACTCGGGATCGTTTGGATCGGCAGCGGGCTCATTCGGCGCTTCGAAAGAAGCTGGGACGCTGTTTGTCGGCGACGGCGTGTCGCCCGCACCTGCTTCTTTGTCCGCGCTCTCTTCTTGTATGGTTGCGTTGATGGGTTCGTCGTTTGGGGGGAGCGTCTTGGCGTCAAACGCGGAGGGGAGAATTCCGATGGCTCCGGATCCGTTCCACTCCATTTCGAGAAGCGCCGGGTCGGCAAGAATGCGTTGCCTGCTTTGCGCGCGGGCATCGATTTCAATAGGGCCTGCCTCTATCCCTCGTGTAAGGCTGAGTGATCCGGATGGCTTCTCGAAATGAGCGTCTGTGTCTTTGGTACTGACGGCGTAGAACAGCAGGGACGCTTCTCCCGCCGCGATGGCATCGGTACCGGCTTTGGTCAGCCGCAACGATGCCGTGAATGAGAGGGTGGGCTGCGTGTCGTCTGCATTCGCGGCGGCGCAGCCCAGACATATACCGCCTCCTTTCTCAAAAAACGTACCGTCGAAGGCGACCTTCGCTCCGTTCGCCGAGTCATCGATCGAAGCGATGTCGATGCGCAGCTCTAAATTGCATGGATCGCCATCTGCGTCGAGCACAACCGAGCGCCACGTGCAGACGGCGTACCCCGCCTGGGAGCCGTTTGCCTTGTTCGAACGATTGATATCCACGACTATCGAACCGTCCGTATTACGACGAAGGCATCCCGAGGTTGAGATTGCAGCCTGTGCGATCGAAAAACGCTTGCACGCAATGGCGCTCGACGGATTTGATGCGGAGCTTAGGGCTGCTGGTAAGGAGTCTGCCATGACAGGAGTCGCCCAAGCGGCGACAGGCGTTCCGGTTGCGAGCGCGCCGCAGAGTGCGACGACGGGCAAAAGGTTCTTCGATGCCATGGGGTCTCCTTAGCTAATTTAGTGCGGCCTGTCCGTGTTTTGTTTCTGGCTGCGTTTGATGTGCAGGCCGAGGCCGGCGGTTCCCGCGCCTGCTGCTGTGGCGCCTGCTGCCAAGAGCCATCGTCCATCGCCTGTCTGCGCCAATGGTTCCTCGCGGTCGCCGCGGTCGAGCCCCGAGAGGTCGACCGTCACTTGCGTGGCGGCCTGCGCCTGTTCTTGCTGGGCAAAGGCCATGGCTGGGCCAAACGCTAGGATGCTGACGGCGGCGGCCAGGGCGACGGCCTTATGCCGTGTGCGCACCGGGCTCGACCGTCCAGGTGATCGTTGCAACCTGATCGCCTTCGCCGGTTACGTGGAAGATATCGCGCGTGACGCGGGCGACGTTTCCGCTTGTCTTGAGCTTAATTTTGTCCGTGCCGCCGGCAATGCCCTGGTAGCCCATGTCGAAGGCTGCATTCTTGGAAAGATCGAGGCCTGTCCCCTGCGTTGCGGCACTGGCGTTCTGGAGTGCGCCGTCGGGGCCGACCTTAAAGTCGATGGAGTTCTGCGCGGTTCCGGCCTTGGCGTCGGCGGCAATGGTCCAGGTGTTCATGGCGTCGATTTTCATGTTGGTGACATGGATGCCGTAGGCCGAAAGATTGTCGATGGTGATCGCGTCTTCTGAGGGACCCTGAAGCGTGCCGTCGGCTTGGGCGACGAAGGGAATAACCGTCGGTGCGTTGAACTTGATGTTGTCGATCTCGGTCTTGACCATTACCTTCGTGGTTCCAACACGCCCGGCTGCCATAGCTGGCGTCGGGGCGGCGCCCATTGCGAGCGCGAGCGCGAGCCCTGCACCCACGACGAGCGCTCTGGCTCCGTTCATATTCCTGGTGATGTCCATGGTCGTTCCTTTCTATTCGCCGCGGGCCGTCCCCGCGATGATTGGACGAATGCTGGTGAATCGCGTGCGGTGCCGCGTCGACCGGAAAGCTAGTTCTCGGCTTGCTCAACCCGTACCTTGACGCGTGTCGGGTTGCCGTGGCTGTCATAGGTCTTGGCCTCAAGCGCCTGGATCTCGATGTACGCCTCACCTTCCTCGATGTCGCCGGCGGGGCATGTCTCGACCGTTTTGCCGGTCTCGACCACATCGGATTCGTATATGGTCTCGTCGTTTTGGATGACGCGGAATCGCTGGGGAAATTTATTGTCTTGGACGTTTTGCACGTTGACGCGCAGCTTGCCGTCCTCCTGCAGCTGAGCGACCGGCGCGACCGAAATCGTCATCATGTTGTCGCGGACGATGGCGTCGAGCTCATCTTGGATTTCCTGACGCGTTTTGCCCTCGGCCGTCGTGACCGAAGCGCCCGCCTCGGGTACGGGCTGCGACTGCCAAGCGTATAGTCCTACGGCGACAAGGGCGCAGACGATGGCCAAGCAGGCAACGATGAGCTTCTTGCGACGACCCAGGCCTGCAAAGTGGGGTGGCTTCTTCGCGCTCATGCGGCATCCTTGGCGGTATAGACGCGCGCAAAGGTGGACGGGTCCGCTCCAAAGAGCATGTGAAGCATCAGACGGCGCGAGTAGACGAGCTCGTCGAAGTCGGGAGGGAGCTCGATGTCGTGGATATGCGCGATGTGGTGGGCGAGCGCCGAGAACGACTCGGGGTCGCAGATCACATCGGTGGTAACGTGGTAGACCGTCGTATCGGGGAATGCCTCTTCGTCGAAAGGCAGGAGATGGGGATCGTCGTCGACTTCGATGGCGATGTCGTACTGGGGCCAGTAATATGCCATG
>CANNPG010000216.1:0-2918 GCA_947507375.1 uncultured Collinsella sp.
TGTCATATATGTTCCCTTCGACGGTGCAAAGTCTAGCACGAGAAGGGTAGTTTCCGAACATTAGAACAAAATCGTTCGGAAACTAGACATAGAGGAATTGATTCTGTTGTTAGACGGATTGACTAGTCGCGCAGGATGATGTCCATGGCGAGCATCAGATTGCGCTCGTCGATGGCAAACGGGGCGGCCTCGCGCGTCTTGGGCTTGGCGCAAAACGCGATGCCCGTGCCCGCAGCCTGAATCATGGGGATGTCGTTGGCGCCGTCGCCGATTGCCACGGTATGGGCCATGTCGACACCGCACTCAACTGCCCAGTCCAGCAGCTGGATGAGCTTGGACTCCTTGGTCACAATGTCTGCCGCCAGCTTGCCCGTGAGCTTGCCGTCCACGACTTCCAGGCGGTTGGCCAGGCAAAAATCGATGCCCGCGGCGGCCACGATCTTATCGGCGACCTCGTGAAAGCCGCCGCTTACCACGCCGACCTTCCAGCCCTTGCTGTGCGCCGAGCGCACAAGCTCCAGCGCGCCAGGGGTAAACGTCACGCGCTCAAAGGTGCGCTCGAACACACTCTCGTCCAAGCCGGCAAGCAGCCCCACGCGTTCCTCGAGCGCCTGCTTAAAGTCGAGCTCGCCGCACATGGCGCGCTCGGTGATCTGCGCTACCTGCTTGCCCACGCCGGCCTCCTCGCCCAACAGGTCGATGACCTCCTGGTTGATGAGCGTAGAGTCGATATCCATAACGATGAGGCGTGCAGTCATGGCGGGCCTTTCCTAGTGCAGTTGTATTGGGGCACATTGTCGCACGCGGCGCGCCTGGGCGACGGCCAGGCCGCGTCAATTGTTTCGTCTCCGTCAAGTCTTTGGGCAAGAGTTACTTTTTCGCGGTACATCGACGTGGGTGCGATAAGATAGAACGCCATGTCCGGCTGCGCGGTTTACGCAGGCTGGGCAAATCTGTACGACGCCGCCCGGAACGACACGGGGCGGCACAGATCCATAAAGGAGGATCACTGGTATGAGCCAGACCCGTCCCATCGATGAGCATTCCATGCACACCCGTACCTGCGGCGAGCTTCGCTTCGAGAACGTGGGCGAAGAGGTCACCCTCACCGGTTGGGTGAGCCGTCGCCGCGACCACGGCGGCCTTATCTTCTGCGACCTTCGCGACCGCGAGGGCATCACGCAGCTCACCTTCGACCCCGAGCACTCCGATGGCGATGCCTTTAAGATCGCCGAGACCATGCGTCCCGAGTGGCCCATCAAGATCCACGGCGTCGTGCGCGCCCGTGGCGAGGAGACCACCAACACCAAGCTCGCGACCGGCGAGATCGAGGTCCTGACCGACCACGCCGAGGTGCTCAACACGTCCGTCACCCCGCCGTTCCAGATCGAGGACGGCATCGAGACCAGCGAGGACACCCGCCTGCGCTACCGCTATCTGGACCTCCGCCGTCCCGAGATGATGGCCAACCTCAAGCTGCGCTCCGACTTCACCTTTGCCATTCGCGAGGCGCTGCACAACCGTGAGTTCATGGAGGTCGAGACGCCCTCCCTGTTTAAGTCCACGCCCGAGGGCGCCCGCGACTTCATCGTTCCCAGCCGCATCCAGCCGGGCAACTTCTACGCCCTGCCGCAGTCCCCGCAGCTCCTGAAGCAGCTGCTCATGGTCGGTGGCGTCGAGCGCTACTACCAGGTTGCCAAGTGCTTCCGCGACGAGGACCTGCGTGCCGACCGTCAGCCCGAGTTCACTCAGGTCGATATCGAGATGTCCTTCGTGGACCAGAACGATGTCATGAGCGCGCTCGAGGAGGTCCTGGCCGATGCCTTCGGCCGCATGGGTGTCGAGATGCCCACGCCGCTGCGTCGCATGGACTACTGGGAGGCCATGGACACCTATGGCTCCGACAAGCCCGATACCCGCTATGGCATGCACCTGGTCGACCTGACCGACATCTTCGCCCACTCCAAGTTCAAGGTCTTTGCGACTGCCGCAAACGAGGAGGGCTCTGTCGTCAAGGCCATCAACGCCAAGGGCGCCGGTGCCTGGGCACGTGCCAAGATCGATAAGCTCGCCGGCGTGGCCTCCACGTTTGGCGCCAAGGGTCTGGCTTGGATCGCCTTCCGCGAGGACGGCTCTATCAACAGCCCCATCGTCAAGTTCTTCTCGGACGAGGAGATGGCGGCTCTGCGCGAGCGCATGGACGTCGAGCCCGGCGACCTTGTGATGTTCGCCGCCGGCCCGCGCCTGCTCTCTGACGAGATCCTGGGCGGCATGCGTTCCCACATGGCCAATGCGCTCGAGATCAAGCGCGAGGGTCACGACTTCCTGTGGGTCGTCAACTTCCCGCTGTTCCATTGGGATGAGGACCGCAAGGCTTACGCTGCCGAGCACCAGCCCTTTACCCTGCCGACCGAGACCGACATCGCCAAGATCGAGGCCGACCCGTTGGCAGCCGGTTCTTGCACCTACGACTTTGTCATGGACGGCTTTGAGGCCGGCGGCGGCGGTATGCGTATCCACAACGCCGAGATGCAGATGTCCATGCTCAAGCTCCTGGGCTTTACCGAGGAGCGCGCCGAGTCGCAGTTTGGCTTCCTCATGGAGGCCCTAAAGTTTGGTGCGCCCCCGATGGGCGGTTTCGCTTTGGGCCTGGACCGCGTGTGCATGCTGCTTACCGGCTCCGACTCCATCCGCGACGTCATGGCGTTCCCCAAGACGGCCAGCGGCTCCGACCTCATGTCGGGCGCTCCGAGTGCCGTTAGCGGCGCCCAGCTCAAGGACGTCAGTCTGCGCCTGATGTAGGGAAGCGGCTACATATTGCCTGTAACGAGGGAAGGACACGTGCCTTCCCTCGTTTTTTTATGTCGTGACGTCATGGTTTGGAGGCTTGCCGTCGTGCGCCAGGAAACTACAACCCG
>CANNPG010000217.1:0-2913 GCA_947507375.1 uncultured Collinsella sp.
CTCAATATGTTGTAAAACACCCCCGAGCATATGTTCGAGAACACAATATGTTGTGTTTGCAGCAAAGGCGTGATGCCACCTGTAGAACCACGCCCGCGAACCTCAACCTTCAAGTTGACCTTGAGGCGATTTTTACGTCCCTTTACACGCCGTTCACATCGCCCCCAAACTCCCCCACCCACGACACACACGGCCCACCACCGCGTCGGTGTCTGGCGAAAAATGGGACGGGCCCCAGATTGCCCATGCGCGCAAAAGTGCGTCTCGGCAATCTGGGGCCCGTCCCCTTTAATATTTATAAATATGCAGGTTAGCGAGGTGCTAGCGATGTGCCAGCGGATGCGCCGCCAGATAGACCTCGGTCAGTTGCGTACGATCGACATGCGTGTAGACCTGCGTGGTCGATATATCGGCATGTCCCAAGATCTCCTGTAGCACACGGAGGTCTGCGCCGCCCGCAAGCATATGGGTGGCAAAGGAGTGACGCAGCGTATGGGGATGGAGCCCCACCAGTCCCACCTGGCGCCCGTAGCGCTCACAGATGGCATGGATGCCCTGGCGCGACAGACGGCGGCCGTTCTTATTTAAAAAGACCGCCGAGGTCTCGGTTCCGCGGGCATGGGCCGCCAAGCGAGAACGCCCCTCAGTTACATAAAGCGTCAGAGCTCGCGCCGCGCTTCCTACCAGCGGGGACAGGCGTTCCTTCGAGCCCTTACCACGAACGAGCACAAAGCCATCGTCGATATGGATATCGCCCACATCGAGCCCCACCAACTCGCTCACACGCAAACCGCATCCGTAGAGCACTTCCAAGATGGCATGGTCGCGCAAGCCCATCTCGCCCTCGGGGAAGTCTTGATCGAGCAGCGCCGAGACATCCTCCACCGATAGATACTCCGGCAAACGCTCAGCCTTTTTAGGCAGGCGCAACGCCGCCGTTGGATTTTGGGCCACAGCCCCATCGCGCACCAAAAAGGCATGCAGGCCCTTCACGGCCGCAAGCGCACGCTCCACCGAGGCATCCGAATAGCCCCCATCGCGACGGTCGGCGACAAAGCCCTCCACGACCTGACGGGTCACCTCTTCAAAAGACACAATACCCGCCCGCTCCAGATAGGCGCAGTACGTCGTCAGGTCACGACGATAGGCCGCAATCGTGTTGCGCGCCAAACCCCGCTCGACCGCGAGGTAATCGAGATACTCCCCCGCCGCCACGGCGAGCGACGAGGGAGTAGCTTCGGTATGTTCCTTATTCGCCGGCACCCTTAGTCCGTAGCGAGGTTCATGGGCGTCACCTGCAGACGGTCGACACCCTCGTGCTGGCCGATCGAAGCGCGCACGAACTCGCGGAACAGCGGCTGCGGGTTGGTCGGGCGGCTCTTGAACTCGGGATGAGCCTGGGTTGCCACATACCACGGATGCACGTCGCGCGGCAGCTCGACCATCTCGACCAGGCGCTCGTCGGGCGACAGACCCGAGATAACCAAGCCGGCGTCCTCGAGCTGGTCACGGAAGGCGTTGTTGAACTCAAAGCGATGACGGTGACGCTCGTAGACGAGCTCCTCGCCATATGCCTCGCGAGCAAGGGTATCGGCGGCGAGCTTGCACGGATAGGCGCCCAGGCGCATGGTGCCGCCCTTCTCGGTCACGTCCTCCTGCGAGCTCATCAGATCGATGACGCTAAACGGGCCGTCCGGATCGAACTCGGAGGAGCTGGCGCCGGCAAGGCCGACGACGTTGCGGGCGAACTCGCACACGGCCACCTGCATACCCAGGCAAATGCCCAGATACGGAATCTTGTGCTCACGGGCAAACTCGGCCGCGAGGATCTTGCCCTCCAGGGCGCGCTTGCCAAAGCCGCCGGGGACCAGGATGCCCGAGGCGTCGCCCAGAACCTCGGAGACATTCTGCTCGTCGAGGCTCTCGCCGTCGACCAGCTGGACGTCCACATGGCGATCGTAGAAGACGCCCGCATGGTGCAGGGCCTCGATAACCGACAGGTACGCATCGGGCAGCTGCGTGTACTTGCCCACGACAGCGATCTTCACCTTGTCGGCGTGATGGTTGGCGTGATTCTGTTTGCGCAGGAACTCGTTCCACTCGCTCATGTCGCGCTCACGCGGGTCCAGACCCAGGCGCTCGCAAATGCGCAGGTCAAAGTCCTGCTCGGCAAGCAGCTGCGGAACATCGTAAATGCTCGCGCAGTCCTCGTTGGTAAAGACACAATCGGTGTCGACGTCGCAGAAGCTTGCGATCTTTCCGCGGATAGCGTCATCGATATGGTGGTCGGAGCGCAGCACGATGATATCGGGCTGGATGCCAAAGCTGCGGAGCTCCTTGACGGAATGCTGCGTGGGCTTGGTCTTGACCTCGTGGGCGGCGGCGATATAGGGAACGAGCGACACGTGGATGTAGCAGACGTTCTCGGGGCCGGCCTCCTTGCGGTACTGACGGATGGCCTCGACAAACGGTTGGGACTCGATGTCGCCGATCGTGCCGCCCAGCTCGGTGATGACTACATCTGAGCCGGTCTGCTCCTCGATGCGGCGGAACTTGTCCTTAATGGCATTGGTGACGTGAGGAATCACCTGCACGGTACCGCCCAAAAAGTCGCCGCGACGCTCGCGGGCGATCAAGCTCTTATAGATGGCGCCGGTCGTAAAGTTGGAATCGCGGGTCAGGTTCTCATCAATAAAGCGCTCGTAATGACCCAGGTCCAGGTCGGACTCGTAACCATCCTCGGTAACGAAGACCTCACCATGCTGGAAGGGGCTCATGGTACCGGGGTCGACGTTCAGATACGGATCAGCCTTCTGCATCGTTACTTTGTAGCCACGCGACTTGAGCAGACGGCCCAGCGAGGCCGCGGTGATACCCTTGCCCAGAGACGAAACCAAGATGGGAAGAGCGTCG
>CANNPG010000218.1:0-2906 GCA_947507375.1 uncultured Collinsella sp.
CTGCATACGTCACTTCGGCACAGCAAGCGCCATCGAATCACAAGGAGTCGATGGCGCCCATAAACTGAATCGCCTATTTATTGAGCATCAAGTTGAGCCTGACGCTCCCGGTCACGCCTGAGCAACGGCGCCAAAAACTTGCCCGTATAACTCTGCGGACAGTCCGCAACCTGCTCCGGTGTGCCCGAAACCACGACGGTTCCGCCGCCGTTACCGCCCTCGGGACCCATATCGATCAGGCGGTCGGCAACCTTGATGACATCAAGGTTGTGCTCAATCACCAGCACCGTGTTGCCCGCATCGACCAAGCGCTGCAGCACATCGAGCAGCTGGCGGACGTCCTCAAAATGAAGACCGGTCGTCGGCTCGTCCAAAATATAGAACGTCTTGCCCGTCTGGCGTCGATGAAGCTCCTTGGCGAGCTTCACACGCTGCGCCTCGCCGCCCGAGAGCGTCGTGGCGGGCTGGCCCAGGCTCACGTAGCCTAAGCCTACATCGTACAGCGTCTGGAGCTTGCGCTTAATCTGCGGGATATTCCCAAAGAAGGCCAGCGCCTCGGTGACGCTCATGTCGAGCACGTCCGAGATGGTCTTGCCACGGTAGGTGACCTCGAGTGTCTCGCGGTTGTAGCGTTTACCGCCGCAAACTTCGCAGGGAACGTAGATATCGGGAAGGAAGTGCATCTCGATCTTGATCTGCCCGTCGCCCTTGCACGCCTCGCAGCGCCCGCCACTCACATTAAAGGAGAAACGACCCGGCGAGTAGCCGCGCGCCTTCGACTCCGGCGTACTCGCAAACAGCGCGCGAAGATCATCCCACAGGCCGATATAGGTAGCAGGGTTGGAACGCGGCGTGCGGCCAATCGGCGACTGGTCGATATCGATAACCTTATCGATACACTCGATGCCCTCGATTTTTTTATACGGACCCACAGGGCGCGTCGAACGGTGAATAGCATTCGTAAGGGCAGGCGCAATGGTGTCGGTAACCAGGGAGCTCTTGCCCGATCCCGACACGCCGGTAACAACCGTAAGCGTACCAAACTCGATCTTGGCGGTAACGTTTTTGAGGTTGTTGGCTCGAGCGCCCGTAATTTTAAGGCAGCCGCGACCGGGCTTGCGCCGTTCATCAGGCACCCGAATCATTCGTTTGCCGGTCAGATAAGCGCCCGTCATCGACTCAGGACACGCCATGATATCAGCAGGCGTTCCCGCCGCGACTACGTGTCCGCCGTTGACACCGGCGCCGGGCCCCATGTCGATCACGTAGTCGGCGGCACGGATTGTATCCTCGTCGTGTTCGACAACGATAACGGTATTGCCGATATCGCGCAGGCGCTCGAGTGTCTTGATCAGGCGCTCGTTGTCACGCTGATGAAGACCGATCGAGGGCTCGTCCAGAATATAGAGCACGCCCATGAGACCCGCGCCGATCTGCGTTGCCAGTCGAATACGCTGTGCCTCGCCACCGGAAAGCGTCGCCGAGGCACGATCGAGCGTCAGATAGTCGAGTCCAACATCGACCAGAAAACGCAAGCGCTCCAGAATTTCCTTGACGATACGACCGCCGATAAACTGTTGGCGCTCGGTGAGTTCCAGGCCCTCAAAAAACTCGAGCGATTCACGGCACGACAGGCAACAAACCTCGTAAATGGACTTGCCGCCCACGGTGACGGCGAGCATCTCGGAGCGCAAACGAGCGCCGTGGCAGGTCGAGCACGGCTCCTCGCGAATGTACTTCTCCAGGCGCGCCTTGGTGTTCTCGTTCGTCGTCTCGGTATAGCGTTCGAACAGGATGTTGCGAACGCCCGAAAACTTGGTATCCCACTGGCTGCGACGTCCGTCGAGCTTTTGGTAGTCGACCGAGATCTTCGTATCGCCCAGGCCATCCAAGAATGCACGACGCACGCGAGGGGGCAAGTCCTCCCACGGCGTATCAGCGCTCACCTTAAAGTGTTTGCAGACCGCAGCAAAAATCTGCGGATAGTAGTTCGAATTGCCAAACAGGCTACCAAAGACTCCGTCGGCAATGGACTTCGAGGGGTCCTCGATCAGCGCCTCGGCATCAACGGTTTTCTTAAAGCCCAGGCCGTCGCACTCAGGACATGCGCCATAGGGAGCGTTAAACGAAAAATCACGCGGCTGAAGATCGTCAATGGAGTGTCCATGCTCCGGGCACGCCAAGGCCAACGAATACTCCAGCAGCTCGCCCTCGGTCCCCTCGGGAGCATCACGATCGGGCAGCATGTACACGTTTACATTGCCGTGAGCCAGCGCGGTCGCCTGCTCAACAGACTCGGCGATACGGCCCAGAGAATTCTCACGGATCACGATGCGATCGACCACGACCTCGATATCGTGCTTGAACTTTTTGTCCAGATCGATAGGGTCGTCGAGCGAGCGCACTTCGCCGTCAACGCGCACGCGGCTAAAGCCCTCGGCGCGAAGGTCCTCAAACAGTTTGGTGTACTCGCCTTTTCGCCCGCGCACCACCGGTGCCAGCACAAACGCGCGGCGGCCCTCCCCCGCCGCCAAGACCTTGTCGGCAACCTGGTCGGTCGTCTGGCGCTCAATGACGCGACCGCATTCGGGACAGTGCGGGGTGCCCACACGGGCGAACAGCAGGCGCAGGTAGTCATAAATCTCGGTTACGGTGCCAACCGTCGAGCGAGGGTTTTTAGACGTCGTCTTTTGGTCGATCGACACCGCCGGCGAAAGGCCGTCGATTGAATCCAAGTCGGGTTTGTCCATCTGGCCCAAGAACTGGCGCGCATAGCTCGAAAGGCTCTCGACGTATCTGCGCTGGCCCTCGGCATAGATGGTGTCAAATGCCAGCGAACTCTTGCCCGAGCCAGAAAGACCGGTAATGACCACGAGTTGGTCACGCGGAATGGAAACATCGATATC
>CANNPG010000219.1:0-2898 GCA_947507375.1 uncultured Collinsella sp.
CCATGAACGCTCTTATGGAACTCGTAGAAGTCGTTGAGGTTTTTGGCCTCGGCCAAAAAGTTGGTCTCCTCGCGAAACGAGGTCCACAGCTCCTCGACCACGCCGTGCAGGTCAACGAATTGATCGGTGTTGACGAACTTGGAAACGATACGCACCACCGAGCGGATGATATCGATGTCCTGCGCCATAACCTGCTGCGCACCGGGGCGCTGCACCTTGACGGCCACATCCTCGCCCGTCACCAGACGAGCGCGGTGCACCTGCGCGAGCGATGCGCTACCAAGCGGATTGGGATCGATCGCATCGAACATCTCCCCCAGGCGCAGGCCGTATTCTTCCTCCAGACAGCGAAGCACTACCTCGTACGGCACCGGCTCCACGTCGGAGCGCAGACGACGCAGCTCGTCGCAAAAGCGTTGCGGCAGAATCTCGGACCGGTTGGCCAGAATCTGCCCCATCTTGACGAACATAGGGCCGAGTTCCTCGAGCAGGCGGCGCAAACGAACCGGCGTGAGGTTATCCCACACGCGGTACTTTTTGACCAGGCGAACAATCTGCCCAATGCGTTCGCGACGACCCGCCGGCGTGAGCTGGTATTCCTCGTCCGGTGCCATCGCGTCGGGCTCCTCGGGCACCATATCGACAGCGCGTGGCTTCTTGCGAGCGCCCGAGACGGCAGCGTCGACCTCATCGACAACCGCCGCCTCGTCACCCAGAGGATCTAGATTGTTGTAATCGGTGGTGGAATCTGCCATCTGCGCTGCTACTCGGCCTCTTCGGTATCCTTCGCATCGTCGGGCTCTACGGACTCGACGGGCACCGAGGTCACGTTGTCCTCGACCGAATCGACGATGTCGCGCACATGGGCCAGGAAGGCCGTACGCTCGGGCGCAGTCATAACGCGGACGCGAGCCAGAATGAGCTCGTCGAGCACGCGTTGGGCCGCGGTCTCGCCCTGCATGCCCAGACGCTCGGTCAGGTCGGAGATGGTACCGCCGGCCTGCTCGAACATGTCGGACACACTGCGGGCGATATCGGGGGTGGCGGTGTCCTTGCGGACCTGCTCGCCTTTGGTATTAAGGTCGTCGAGGACCTTCTTGCCGCCTTCAACAGCAACGGCGGCAGCGCCAAAGCCCACGTTAATGGCGCCGTTAACAAGCTGATCGAGTTTCATAACCATGGTTGTCTCCAATCACAAACAACTGCATTGGCGTTCTTGTACCCAAGATTGAGTGAAAGCGACAAAGCGTTTTAGCACTATTCGATCGACGGGAAATCCCTACCTCACGTTGTCGTTCATCGCGAAAGAGTTCTTCATGGCGCAGCTCGTGGTGTAGAGCACCTTGCCCAGCAGGGCATCGGTCTCCACGCGCACAAGCTCGGCAAAGGCCTCGTTGGCGCGTGCAAGCTCGGCAGGCACCTCGGCCTCGGGTAGCGCGGCTACGGCAGCATCGACGTCATGGATCTGCTTGTGGCCCATGCCACCGACCTTCTCCTGATAATCCTCGACCGCGCGACCGCACTCATGGAAGCGGACGTCGGCCAGGGCGCCGATCAGGCGGTTGGCCCAGTAGAAGTTTTCGGACGTCACGCGAGCCTGCGTGTCGGCATAGTACTCGGGCATGGTCTCGACGTTGGCGTACAGCGGGACCAGCGCGTTAAACGAGTTGGAGCCAAAGGCCATCCACTGCACGGCGCGATAGGCCGGCTGCGCATAGGGGCGCAGCTGCAACACGGCGAGCTGGCTGTTGCGGTTGATGCCGATGGGACGGTAGGCACCGCGCGTGGCGGGCGTGCCCTTGCTGCCGTAGCAGTCGTACTCCGTGCCCTGGTAGTGGCTCGAAAGCACGTACTTAATGTCCTCGATGGTCACCTTGCGCTCGGGCACGCGGCTCCAGGGGATATCGTCGCTCTCGGGCGTGTAGTCGGCGTCGGGGCCATCCCACACGTCGCTGGGGTTGAGGCAGCGCTGCATGTACCAGGCGCGCGGCGTGTTGTAGACGTGATCGCTGTCGCTGTGCGAGCCAAAGGCCTCGCGCGGGTTAAAGACCGCGGCGGGACCGTCGCCCTTAACACCCAGCGTCAGGTCCAGATGCCACTCGGCCATCCAGGCGCGCAGGTCGGCAGAGCACATGTGGTCGACTTGGGCGCCCTCGGCGTCATCCAGGTCAAAGCTGTCGATGCCCAGCTGGTTAGGCATGGTCACATAGGCGTCGTCGGGCACGCGCTTGGCGATCCAGTGGTGGCCGCCGATGGTCTCGAGCCACCAGATCTCGTCCACGTCGCTAAAGGCGATGCCGTTGTTCTCGTAGGTGCCGTAGCGCTCGAGCAGGTCGCCCAGGATACGAACGCCGTCGCGAGCGGACTTGGCGTACGGCAGGACCAGGGTCACCATGTCCTCCTCACCCAAGCCACCAGGCTGCGCCGGCACATAGCCGTCCTCACCCTCGTTACCCTTGGCGGGCACGTAGTCCACGAGCGGGTCGGCGCCGCGAACGCGCTCATTGGTGGTGAGCGTCTCGGTTGCGGACATGCCCACATTGAGCTCGTTGAAACCGGCCTCGGCCCAGATGCCGTGGCCCGGGACAACATCGGGGACGCACGTGTAGCGCATGGGGTTATCGGGCAGTTCAACGGTCAGGTGGCTCAGGACGCTCGTGTAGACGCGCGGCTGCTCGTCGAGATGCACCACGCGCATACGCTTGGGCTCAAACACCCCGTTGGACGAGTCCTCGTTGCGGGCGACCAGGGTCGACCCGTCGTAGCTTGCGTTCTTACCGACCAGAATCGTTGTGCACGGCATGCGCATCCTCCTTGAGCGAAGAAATCAAACGGCAACAGTGTATCGCTTCGACGCAAAAAGGGCGAAACCACGGCCTCAGCAGCCCCCGTGGTCAA
>CANNPG010000220.1:0-2897 GCA_947507375.1 uncultured Collinsella sp.
AAGGCGCTAAACACAAAAGCCCGGACATGACAACAATGTCACGCCCGGGCTCAAAGACCGCAAATTCGGTCCCCAATTGAACCGCTCTAGACGAGTTTGCCTAAGCAGTGGTCAATCATGTGTTGAATCATTTGCGCCTCGAAGCCCACAAAGTCCTGCTTGCGCTCGCGCATCTTGCCGTCGACGATCACGTCATAAGCAACCTTGCACTTGATGTAGCGCGTGGACTTGGTGACCTCCCCGTGCGTCAGGCAGCTCTCCTCCATCTTGCTGGCACCCAGGCCAAACACCAGACGGGGGTTGTAGAGTACGTGGGGCTCGCCGGCATCGTCCAGGTAGACGCAAACCTTCTTGGTAACGCCAATCTGGTTGGCGGCCAAGCAGCCGGCATCATCGAGCGACTTGATGGTATCAATCAGATCCTGAGCGACCGACTCGTCCTCGACAGTCGCAACCTCGCAACGCTGAGACAGGATAGCCTCGTCGCGGCAGAGCTCTTTAATCATACGTTCCTCCATAGGGGTCGTTGTAACCGCTTAAGTATACGGTACCTACACAATTTCATGCGAAAGATACCGCCCGTCCGTTACAAACCGCCGAACATCAACATGTGAGGAACACCAACTTCACAAAGGCGATATAGTAGGTGAGTTCGTGTCAATCGGCCTAAACTCGGGGCCGAACAAGGAAAGGGTATGCATGGACGAACTATTTCACGTCAGCGAGCGCAAGTCCACAATCGGGACCGAACTCCGCGCTGGACTGACAACATTCCTGGCGATGGCCTACATCATCGCCGTCAACCCCGCGGTGCTCTCGGGTGCTGGCATCGATGCGGGAGCGCTCGCCTGCGCCACCTGCCTGGGCGCCGGCATCATGACCATCTGCATGGGCATCTTCGCCAACCGCCCGCTCGCCTGCGCATCGGGCTTAGGCGTCAACGCGATGATCGCTGGAATCACCACCACCGTCTGCGGCGGTGACTGGCACGTGGCCATGAGCGTCATCTTCCTTGAGGGCGTCGTCATCTTGCTGCTCGTGCTTTGTGGCCTGCGTGAGGCCATCATGGACGCCATCCCGGTTGTCCTGCGTCACGCCATCTCGGTGGGTCTGGGCCTGTTCATCGCCATGATTGGCCTGTGCGATGCCGGCATTATCACCGCTGGCGCCGGTACACTCGTCGGTCTGGGCGACATCACCTCCCCCACCTTCATCGTCGGCATCATCTCCATCCTGGTGACAGTCGCCCTCGCCTGCCGCAACGTCCCCGGCTCGCTGCTCATCGGCATCGTCGTCGCCGTCATCGCCGGTATCCCCCTAGGTGTGACCCATGCTCCGACCGGTATCATCGCCCCGCTCGACTTCTCGAGCATCGGTGGCCCCATCGCCGACGCCGGCGGCGTGCCCGCCATCGTCAAGGTCCTTACCGACCCCACGCTCCTCGTCATCTCGTTCTCGCTGCTCATGAGTGACTTCTTCGACACCATGGGCACCGCGATGGCCGTGGCCAAGCAGGGCGAGTTCCTCACCGACGACGGCAACGTCGAGAATATCAAGGAGATCCTGATCGTCGACTCCGCCGCCGCTGCTGTGGGCGGTTTCATGGGCGTCTCCTCCATCACCACCTTCGTCGAGTCCACTTCCGGCGCCGCCGACGGTGGCCGCACGGGCCTCACCTCCGTCACCACCGGCGTGCTGTTCATTCTCGCCGCGTTCTTCTCCCCCATCGTCACCATCGTTTCCAGCGCCGCCACCTGCGGTGCTCTGGTCTACGTCGGCTACCTCATGATGAGCGAAGCCTCCGAGATCGACTGGTCCGACGTGTCGCAGGGTTTCCCGGCGTTCATGATCGTCGCCGGCGTGCCCTTCACCTACTCCATCTCTGCCGGCATTGGCCTGGGCTTTATCGCCTACGTGATCGTCGCGCTCTTTAAGGGCGAGGCCTCCAAGATCAAGCCGCTCATGTGGATCGCAGCCCTTGCCTTCCTCGTCTACTTCTTCGTGGCGTAACGGCATAGTCTGCTAAAGCAGAACATCAAGGCGCGGAGTCGCATCGAGCGGCTCCGCGCCTTTCTTTTAGCGTCTGCCCCCGCGCCAGCGTGCGACAATTGAGGCTGTCAATATCACAACACCGAGAGAAGCCTGCCTTGGAAGCGCATCATAAGCAGATAACCGTTTATTCAGAGTGTGCGGAAGGCGCGCCCGTCATCTACCTCCCCGTGGTTATAGGCGACGGTAGTGAAGTCTACGAGCGCTGCCGAGAGCTCGACTGCCCGCCGTTCACCCTTGTCGCCATTGGAGAGCTCGATTGGAATCGCGAGCTGAGCCCCTGGGAATGTGAGGGAACTATACGAGATGCCGAGCCCTTTGGTGGACAGGCTGCTGGTTTTCTTGACGAGTTGTTGAAGCAGATAATCCCCCAGGCCGAATCATCGCTCCCGCAACCACCCGCCTGGCGCGGCGTTGCCGGCTACTCGTTGGCGGGTCTTTTTTCACTGTGGGCACTTTGGCAAACAGATGTCTTTGAGCGCGCAGCGAGTGCATCGGGGTCGCTGTGGTTCCCCGGCTTTATCGACTACGCGCGCGAGCGCACGATGACAGCCACGCCCGACGCCGCCTATCTGTCGCTCGGTAAAAAGGAAACCAAGACGCCCAACCGCATGATGCGGCACGTACTCGACGATACGCGTGCGATGGAAGAGCTGTTTATCGAGCGTGACATTCCAACAACGCTGGAGCTCAACCCCGGCAACCACTTTGCCCAAACTGACCTGCGCATGGCGCGCGGCATCCACTGGATACTGACGCATTAAAAATGGCGTCCACGCGTACGCACGGGCGCCATTTTTTGATTTAGCTGAACACAACTACTATTCGACAGTCTCCTCGAGTTCAGA
>CANNPG010000221.1:0-2885 GCA_947507375.1 uncultured Collinsella sp.
GTTTTAGATTTTAGTAGCTGTTGTCGACAAATTTAAGTAAAGGATTTCTCATTATCGAGATACTCTGTGATCGGATACGAGTGTTAACGAAAGAAAAACAGCCTATGACTACTACCCGATTTAACTTTTCAGATTAAGTCTTTATATATCAGACAATTTAGTAAAGAAAGAGGCATTAGAAATGTTCGAGAAGAGTGTCGAGGAGCTCACCGAGCTCGGCGCCCAGATCACCACGGCCGAGATTGCTCAGCAGCCCGAGCTTTGGCGTGATACGCTCAACATCTATCGCGAGAACAAGGAGGCCATCGAGGCCTTCCTGGCCGAGGCTCGCGCCATGGGCGAGGGTCGTCTGTCCGTTGTCTTCACCGGTGCCGGTACGTCCGACTACGTTGGCGATACCTGCGCCCCGTACCTGCGTCACGCTGGCAACACTGATCTCTACGACTTTAAGCCCATCGCCACGACCGACATCGTGAGCGCCCCGCGCGACTTCCTGCGCGCCGAGGATCCCACGCTCGTGGTTTCCTTTGCCCGCTCTGGCAACAGCCCCGAGAGCCTTGCCGCCGTTGCCGTTGCCAAGGAGCTCGTCCACAACGTCAAGTTCCTCAACATCACCTGCGCTCCCGAGGGCAAGCTCGCTGTCGAGTCTGCCGAGGATCCCAACGCGCTGGCGCTGCTCATTCCGCGCGCCAACGACAAGGGCTTCGCCATGACCGGTTCTTATTCCTGCATGACCCTGCTCTCTACCCTTATTTTCGACACTGCCTCTGACGAGCAGAAGGCCGAGTGGGTCGAGACCATCGCCAAGATGGGCGAGGAGGTCATCTCCCGTGAGCCCGAGATCGCCGATTACCTGGCTGGCGACTTCAACCGCGTGACCTACTTGGGTTCTGGCTCCTTCGGTGGCCTTGCCCAGGAGAGCCAGCTCAAGATCCTCGAGCTGGCTCACGGTCTGGTCGCTACTTCCTACGACACCTCCATGGGCTATCGTCATGGACCTAAGTCCTTCGTCGACGATAAGACGCTCGTCTTCGTGTTCGTCAACAACGACGCCTACACCCGTCAGTACGACATCGACATCCTCAACGAGATCGGTGGCGACGAGATCGCTCAGCACACCATCGCCGTTCAGCAGGAAGGTGCCACCGTCTATGAGGGTGAGTCCTTCACCTTTAAGGGCTACGAAGCGCTTCCCGAGGGCTACCTCGCTCTGCCGTTCGTGATGTTTGCCCAGGCCATCAGCCTGCTCAACTCCGTGCGCGTGGGCAACACGCCCGATACGCCGAGCCCCACCGGCACGGTCAACCGCGTGGTCAAGGGCGTGACGATTCACCCCTTCACCGCTTAATCGCGTCCCTCTGTAAGGGCGCCCGTCCGCTCATAACGGCGGGCGGGCGCTTTTTGTTTTATGTGAGCTGGGTATAAGCATCGCCACAGTCACTGCTTTAGAAGCAAGGAGTGCATATGAGCACGTACGCAATTAAGGCTGACAAGTTCTTCTTGCCGGCAGGCCCGCAACTGGGCGGCTATCTTATGGTCGAGGATGGCGTCTTTGGCGCCTGGCAGGCCGACGAGCCCTCTTGCGAGATTAAGGACTACACGGGGTCGTGGATCGCACCGGGTATGGTCGATACTCACATCCATGGCTTCTACAACCACTCAACTACCGATAATGATCCCGAGGGCATCGATATCAGCTCGACCGAGCTCGCCCGTCGCGGTACCACCAGCTGGCTGCCCACGACGTTCACCGATGGCGTCGAGCAGATCAAGGACGCCTGCGCCGCCATCGCTCAGGCGGACGAGGGTCGCGGCCCCGACTTCTGCGGTGCTCGCATTCAGGGCATCTACCTGGAGGGCCCCTTCTTTACCATGAAGCACGTGGGCGCGCAGAACCCCGCTTATCTTATCGATCCTTCCGAGGAGGTTTTCGATCAGTGGCAGGAGGCTGCGGGTGGTCGCATCGTTAAAAGCGCCATGGCGGCCGAGCGCGACGGTGCCGCTGCCTATGCGGCTGCTCTGAACGCCAAGGGTGTGGTGACCAGCATCGGTCACTCCGACGCCACCTACGATGAGTGCATCGCCGCCATCAACGCCGGTGCCAGCTGCTTTACGCATACCTATAACGGCCAGCGCGGGCTGCATCACCGTGAGCCCGGTGTCGTGGGTGCCGCTATGTCCACGCCCGAGACCTACGCCGAGATCATCTGTGATGGCAAGCACGTAAACCCTGCCGCCATCAAGGCGCTGCTGCAGGCCAAGGGCTGGCAGCACACGGTGCTCATCACCGACTGCTTGGGTTGCGGCGGCATGCCCGAGGGCAGCTACACTAGTGGTGGCATGGACGTCATCATGAAGGACAACCTGTGCTGGCTCGCCGACGGCAAGAGCATCGCTGGCTCGGTGCTCACGCTAGCCCAGGGCGTCAAGAACATCGTCGACTGGGGCATCGCCAGAGCCGATATCGCCATTCGCATGGCAACCGAGGTGCCGGCACGCTCCGCGCACATCGAGGGTAAGTGCGGCAGCATCATGCCGGGTCGCGACGCCGACTTTGTCGTGTTCGACCATGAGCTCACCCTCGTCGAGACGTATGTTGGCGGGCAGAGCGTCGGCAACGCCTTTACCGAGTAACGATAGAAAAAACGGCGGGCCCGAATCTGCTCGGACCCGCCGTATGGGTTAAACGCTCAAAAGTACCTTCACAGTTACAGCTTGTTAGCGATCTTCTTTGCCGTGCGCTTGACGCCGGCCACCAGGCCTCCTGCAGGATGCTCCTTCTCGTAGGCTAGACGCTTCTCGCGCTTGGCATACTCTTCGACGATGATGTCGCCGTACTCGTCTTCAATCTTGTCGAAGAAGTCGACGGCGCCCTTAATTTCCTC
>CANNPG010000222.1:0-2866 GCA_947507375.1 uncultured Collinsella sp.
CATGGTCGGTGCGAAAAACGAATAGCCGTTCATACGCGATCTCCTTACTCATATATGTGTCGCGTTGCCGCCATTATAGCGACCGCCGCGAGCGGCCACGCCGTCTGCAAAGCGCTATCTCAGCTGCAATAAGCGACGTTTGCCCAGATAAAACCTGCCAAAATAAACCTGTCCCTTTTTGGTAGGTAGAATTACCCATAAGGTAAGTATGTTTCTGAGTTATTTCGTGTTGACCCATTTGAGCGCGATAGGGTATAACTCTACTCAACCGCTAGGGATTTTATTGAGAAAGGTGTTCTACCATGAGCAAGAACCTCTCCCAGCAGGTCGTTCTCGACCGCCGCGGCTTCGTTGCCGCCACCTTCGCAACCGTCGCCGGCCTTGGTCTTGCCGGCTGCTCCGACACCAGCGCCGAGGCCGACAAGGGTTCCGCTGCCGACTCCTCCAAGAGCTCCGAAGATACCGAGGCTTCCACCACGCTCGACGCCAAGGCGTTCGACAAGCTCGTCGACAACGGCCCCAAGGCCGATGACGACGCCATCGCCGCCAGCACCTGGGCCACGGCCGTCAAGGACGCCGGCGTCTTTAAGATCGGTGGCGTTCAGACCTCCACGCTCTTCTCCCTCCTCAACGAGAAAGACGGTCAGACCCGCGGCTTCGATGCCGGTATCGCACAGCTCCTGTCCAACTACATTCTGGGCGAGAACAAGGTCGAGATCACCCAGGTGACCTCGGACACGCGCGAGTCCGTCCTGCAGAACGGCCAGGTCGACGCCGTCTTTGCCACCTACACCATTACCGACGAGCGCAAGAAGCTCGTCTCCTTTGCCGGTCCCTATTACTACACGCAGCAGGCCATCCTGGTGCTCGCCGATAACGACGACATCAAGAGCGTCGACGACCTGGCCGACAAGAACGTCGCCGTCCAGTCCGGCTCCAACGGCCCCGCCATCCTGGAGGAGTTCGCCCCCAAGGCCAGCCAGCAGGAGTTCAAGACCGACGAGGAGGCCCGCCAGGCACTCCAGCAGGGCCGCGTTGACGCCTACGTCATCGATAACAACATGCAGCAGAGCGCCCTGGTCCGCGAGCCCGGTAAGTACAAGATTGCCGGCAAGCCCTTCGGCAGCAAGGAGCCCTATGGCATCGGTCTGCCGCTCGATTCCGACGGCGTCGCCTTTGTCAACGACTTCCTTAAGAAGATCGAGGACGACGGCACCTGGACTGAGCTGTGGCAGATCTGCATCGGTGACCGTACGGGCGACACCAATGTTCCCGAGCTGCCCGAGATCGGCGCCTAGGCAGCGAGCCTGGTAACGGCCGCAACGAAACCATACGGAAACGCATGATGCGCTTTATTGCGGTAAACTGTTTCCTCACTGAGTTGTCGGGGCTTCCGTACACACGGGGGCCCCTTTCCTTACCGGCGGGAGGTCCGCATGAGTCTCTCCGAGCTCTGGTCGCTCTATGGCCAGAACTATATCGACGCGCTGCTAGCAACCTGGGGCATGACGCTTGAGTCGTTTGCCATCGCCATGGTGCTGGCCGTCGCCGTCACCGTGATGCGCGTGTCGCCGCTCAAGCCGCTGCGCGTCTTTGGCGACCTGTATGTCCAGGTCTTCCGTAACATCCCCGGCATCGCGCTGCTCATTATCGTCGTCTATGCGCTGCCGCCGCTCAAGGTCGTCCTGCCCTACCGCACCTGCGTTATCGTCGCCACGGTCCTTTTGGGCTCGGCCTTTGGCTCCGAGAACTTTATGAGCGGCATCAACACCGTAGGCGTCGGCCAAGTCGAAGCTGCACGTTCGCTCGGCATGAGCTTCAGCCGTATCCTCGCCAAGATCGTGATTCCGCAGGCACTGCGCTCAAGCGTATTGCCCATGACCAACCTCTTTATCGCCGTCATGCTCACTACCGCCTTGGGCAGCCAGGTGCCGCTTAAGCCGCAAGAGCTCACCGGCGTGGTGAGCTATATCAACACGCGCTCGCTCGGCGGCGTCGCCGCGTTCTTTATCTCGGCGCTCGGCTACCTGGGCACGGCCTTTGTGGTGAGCCACATTGGCAACTACATCGATAAGAAGGTGAGGATCCTCCGATGAGCAAGCATTCCTCCCCTGCACTCACCATGCGCGATGCGCTCTACGAGGCTCCCGGCCCCAAGATGCGCGCTAAGATTCGCATCGGCACCGCCATCTCACTCGTCACCGTGGCCGCGCTCGTCGCCCTGGTACTGCAGCGCTTTTATGTGACCGGTCAGCTTTCGGTCCACTATTGGTATTTCTTTACACACCTCACCACCTGGAAGTTCCTGCTTGCCGGCTTTGAGGGCACCGTCAAGGTCGCACTCACCGCTGGCGCCATCGCGCTGGTGCTGGGCTTAGCCCTTATGCTCGGCCGCACCAGCGACATTAAGCCGCTGCAGCTGGTCTGCCGCGTGCTTACCGACTTCTTCCGCGGTGTGCCGAGCCTGCTGTTTATCTACTTCTTCTTTTTGGTGCTGCCCCAGTACAAGATCTCGCTGCCGTCGTTTTGGATGCTCACGCTGCCTGTCGCGCTCGCTGCGGCCGGCGTGCTGGCCGAGATTTTCCGCGCCGGCGTCAATGCCGTGCCGCGCGGCCAGGTCGAGGCCGCCCAGGCGCTCGGTCTCTCCAAGGCCAAAATCACCTTTAAAATCGTGTTGCCGCAGGCTATTCGGTTTATCATTCCGTCGTTGATTTCGCAGCTCGTGGTCGTAGTCAAAGACACCACCGTCGCCTATGTGGTGAGCTACCCCGACCTCATGCAAAACGCCCGCGTGCTCATTACCAACTACGACGCCCTCGTGTCGGTCTACCTGGTTATCGCGGTCAATCTCATCCATACAACCGGA
>CANNPG010000223.1:0-2847 GCA_947507375.1 uncultured Collinsella sp.
GCTATCGCCAGGATAACGAGAAGAGCTCCGTTAATTCGCCCAACAAGGTGTTTTGCGTGTGCGACGAATATGCCGAGATGCAGCGCTATTTGGATGAACGCCCCGAGCTTAAGGCTCAGCTTCAGGGTATTTTAATGCGCATGAAGGTCGATACGTACCGCTGGAATGACGAGCGTCTGGTCGACGAGCTGCGCGAGCAGTTTTGGGAAAAGGCCTCGCCCGAGCTCAAGGCCGATTGGGATGCTGGTCGCTTTGATCTGTCGCTGTTCGACCCGCGTGGCGAGACCGACTTGCGCCTGATGGTCAAGTCGCCCCGTGCCTATATCGATTCGCGTTTTGACTTTAAGAAGCCGGGCAAGCTCAATACGTTTAAGCATTACTTTAAGATCGGCGGCCTGCCGCTGGTCTGGCGCGTGCTGACGTATCAGCGCACCTACGGCGATAACCCGCATCCCGATGACGTTTCGGCCGCCCAGTAGGAGTGTGTGACTATGGCTACCCCTAAGATTTCCGTTGTTGTTCCCATCTATAAGGTGGAGGAGTGCCTGGCCTGGTGCCTGGACTCCCTGCTTGCGCAGGACATGCCCGATTGGGAGGGCGTGCTGGTCAACGATGGCTCGCCGGACGGTTCGCGCGATATTGCGGCTGCCTATTGCGAAAAGGACGCGCGCTTTACGCTGGTCGACAAGGAGAACGGCGGCCTGTCGAGCGCGCGCAATGCGGGCATTGCTGCGTCCACGGCGCCTATCGTCGCGTTTTTGGATTCTGACGACCGCTTTACGCCCGATGCATGCCGCGTGATCGTCGATGCCTTTGAGCGCGAGGACTGCGACGTTTTGACCTTTGGCGCGAATCCGTATCCGCTCGAGGCGGGGTATCCGTGGCTTAACTATGTGCTGAGCCCGCGCGATGTGTCGTTTGAAGGCTATAGCTCCGACCTACTGTTTAAGGAAGCATCTCGCCCGTTTGCATGGCGCGCCGCCTGCAAGCGTGAGTTTTTGCTGGGTAACGGGATCGTGTTCGACGAAACCGTTAAGTATGGCGAGGACCAGGTCTTCGATTTTGCCGTGTACGGTCGTTCGCACAAGACCGCGCTTATCTCGAACAAGCTGTATGACTACCGCGTGGCGCGCAAGGGCTCGCTCATGGACACCATGCGCTATGACGACGAGACGCGCCTGCTGGAGCACGTGAAGATTTACTCCGCGGTGCTGGCTGACTGGCAGCGCGACGGTCTCGATGCTCAGCATGCCGATGACCTGGCGTACTTCCTATGCGATCTGGTGCTGTACGATGCGCTCAGGTTGCTGGGCTCGGACTGCGGCAAGGTGTTTGCTGCCGTCGCCGCGGCGCTTGCCGGTTCTGCCGTGGGCAGCGATGCTGCGCTCGCACAATGCGCTCCTTCTGTTGCTGCTATGGTGCGTGCGGCGCTTACCAGCAAGGCCCCCAATGCCCGTGAGTGCAAAAAGCTCATGTTCGATTACGACGTCTTGAGGTTTGGGCGCCTGGGTGCCTGCAAACGCATGGCAGCGAACGCCCTGGGAAAGCGAGAAGTGTAGATGAGTATCAAGCGTTTGGCGCTTTGCCGCAGTCAGGGCCGTCTGTTTGTGCTGCTTCGTTTTGCCGGTCAGGATGTCGCCGCGCTTATCGAGCGGGAGGGTTCTCAAGCGTTTGCCCATGCGACGACGAGCGGTTCTTGTGTGCCGTCGCTGGTGCTCCCAGTCGATCATGGCCGTGTGCTGGCGCTTTGCCCTTCCGTTTCCGATTACGAACACGAGCTCGCCGTCTTGGTGCTTCCGTTTTTGGATGGCTCGTCGATGGATGTTGTTTTTGCATCCGATGGCCAAAGGCTGGGCTCCATTCGCCTCGATAGTCGCGTGACCAAGCTGGAATCCAAGGTTAACTACAAAGCAAAGCCTGCACTGTGCGCGCTTATCCGCGATGCTCAGCGTGGCGAACACTGCGGCTTCTACGAGATCGATGCCACTCGCTATTTGCCGGCAGACGCCGGCGCGGTGTGGCGCTATGAGGTTACTTGGGCGGGAGACCTCCAGTGCGCGCCTGAGCTCCAGATCTTCGATGCGCATATGAATGCCATCGATGTCACCGTGCATGTGTTTGAATCGCAGGTCGATGTGCCGCAGCGCAACGGTTGCCGCGTCAATAAAACGTATCTGAGTGTTGAGATGCCTCAGGATATACGAGATTTTGTCGCGATTGTGAGCGACCCCACAGAGCAGATCCAGAGCGGGTTTTGCGCCATGGATGGTCGCCTGTACAACGGCATGGTCGATGACAGTTGGAACCGCATGAAGGACGTGCGTGCAGACGACGCAGCTTATCGACGTTGGTTTGAGCAGCATCGCGCAAAGCCGGGTGATTTGGTGTGCCAGCGTGTCGCTTCGGCGGCCTTTGCCTATGGGCCGCTCGTGAGCATTGTGGTGCCGTGCTACAAGACCGATCGGGTCTACCTGCGCGAGCTGCTGGACTCGGTGTTAGCCCAGAGCTATGACAACTGGGAATTGCTGCTTATGGACGCCTCGCCCGAATGGGATGTGGTGGCCACCCTTGCGGCAGGCGCCCACGACGAGCGCGTTCGCCGCATCGAGCTTCCTGGCAACGGCGGCATTGTGGTCAACACCAACGCAGGTATTGAGCAAGCGATGGGCGACTACGTCGCGTTCTTGGACCATGACGACATTCTGGAACCGGACGCGTTATTCCAGTATGTTTCCGCACTGAATAAGGCGGCCGAGGGCGAGCGTCCCCAGGTCCTGTTCTGCGATGAGGACATGTTCCAGAAAACGGGGGAGAGGGGGCAGCCGGCCTTTAAGACCGTACTCAAAG
>CANNPG010000224.1:0-2842 GCA_947507375.1 uncultured Collinsella sp.
CAGCCCACGAACGCTACAGGTTCTTGACACCCATCGCGCGCATGGCGTTCAGGATGGCGATGATCGCCACGCCTACGTCGCCGAACACGGCAAGCCACATGTTGGCGATGCCGAGCGCCGCAAGCACCAGAATCAGCAACTTAATGCCCAGCGCAAAGATGATGTTCTGCCAAACAATCGACATGGTCTTGCGCGCCACGCGGATCGCGCGGGAGATGTTGGACGGCTTGTCATCCATGAGCACGACGTCCGCCGCCTCAATTGCGGCGTCCGAGCCCATAGCGCCCATGGCGATGCCCACATCGGCGCGCGTGAGCACGGGTGCGTCGTTGATACCGTCGCCGACAAAGGCGAGCTTGCCCTTGCCGCTTTCGGCTGCCAGCAGCGCTTCAACACGCTCGACCTTGTCGCCCGGCAGCAGCTGCGCGTGGAACTCGTCGAGCCCCAGCCGCTTGGCCACCGCAGCAGCCACTTCCTCGCGGTCGCCCGTGAGCATGACGGTGCGCTTGACGCCGGCGGCGTGCAGGTCGCGGATCGTCTGCTCTGCATCGGCCTTTATGGTGTCGGCAATTACAATGTGGCCGGCATAGATGCCATCGACTAGCACGTGGAGGATGGTGCCGACGACCTCGCAATCGGGCGCTTCGACTCCGCCCTCGGCGAGCATCTTTGCGTTGCCAACGACGACGTGCTTGCCGTCGATGGTTGCCGTCACGCCGTGGCCCGCGTCGTTGGCGGAGTTGCTAACGCGCTTGGGGTCGACCTCGCCCTGGTAGGCGACACGTACGGACTGCGCGATGGGGTGATCGGAGAACGACTCAGCAAGGGCTGCGACTTCGAGCAACGACTGCTCGGTATAGCCGGCCTCGGGGTGTACCGCGACCACCGAGAACGTGCCGTTGGTGAGGGTGCCCGTCTTGTCAAAGACGACGGTGTCCACGTCGGCGAGCGTCTCGAGGTAGTTAGAACCCTTGATGAGAACGCCCAGCTTGGACGCGCCGCCGATGCCGCCAAAGAAGCTGAGCGGGACGCTGATCACGAGCGCGCACGGGCAGCTGACGACCAGGAAAGTCAGGCCGCGCAGGATCCAGTCGGACCAGGCGCCGGTGACCAAGCCGCCGCCGAGCGCGAGTACCGCGGCAGCGCCGGTGACGGCGGGCGTGTAGATGCGGGCAAAGCGTGTGATGAAGTTCTCGGTGCGCGCCTTCTTTTCGCTGGCGTTTTCTACGAGCTCCAGGACGCGCGCGACGGTGGACTCGCCAAAGGGCTTGGTGGTGCGCACGTGGATGAGCCCCGTCATGTTGATGCAGCCGCTGATGATATCGTCTCCGGTTTTGGCCGGGCGGGGGACCGACTCACCGGTAAGGGCGGCGGTGTCGAGCTGGGTTTCGCCTTCGACGATGACGCCGTCGATGGGCACGCGCTCGCCGGCCTTGACCACAATCACGGTGCCGACGGCGATGTCATCGGGGAAGACCTGTTCGAGCGTGCCGTCGGGTTGCTCGACGTTGGCGTAGTCGGGTGCGATGTCCATCATGGCGCTGATCGATTTACGGCTTTTGCCCACGGCGTATGCCTGGAACAGCTCGCCGACCTGGTAGAACAGCATGACGGCGGCGCCTTCGGCCATGTGCGGGTCTGTGTCGGGGAAGAGCACCATGGCAAATGCGCCGATGGTCGCGACGGCCATGAGGAAGCTCTCATCGAACGCCTTGCCGCGGCGGATGTTATTGAATGCCTTTTGCAGCACGTCGTAGCCGGCAATCAAAAACGGTATGAGGAACAGCATAAAGCTGGCGTAGATGTCGCCCGGGGTACCGAATGCGGCGGTGAGGGTGCCGAACTCATCGAGGGCGTACACCACGGCAAAAATGCCCAGCGCTACCAGGATGCGGTTGCGCTTATGCTCGAGTGACTCTTTCTTCTTGCGCTTCTTCTTTTTCTTCTTGGGGTCGGCGGTGGCCATGACTCGTATCCTCCCATTTGAATGTATGAACACTCGCTCATATAATTTCGCGAGCAAAGGCCGCGGCAATCGCGGCCTTGCAGGTTGGCGTAAACCTGGGCTAGAGAATGATCTCGCAGTCCGGCTCGGCGTCGGCCGTAAACTCTACAACGCGGTTGAGCACCTCGTCGAACTCAGCATCATCAGCCTCGAGCGTCAGCTTTTGGGTCATAAAGTTGACGGACACGGATTTGACGCCCTCGAGCTTGGCCAGCTCGTCCTGAAGCTCACGCGCGCAGTTGGCGCAGTCGATCTCGTCGAGTTTAAACTGCTTTTTCATGGTGGGTTCCTTTCTCTGTATTTGCGGCTTGGGTGCAGGCCGCGCTGGTACCGTGGTTGGTTGCTATTCGCAGATGTGGCTCATGCCTTGGTTGAGCATGGTGTAGACGTGGTCGTCGGCGAGCGAGTAGAGGATATTGCGCCCGTCGCGCCGGAATTTAACCAGGTGCGACTGCTTGAGTGTGCGCAGCTGGTGCGACACCGCGGACTGCGAGGTTTCGGTCGCTTCGGCGATGTCTGCCACGCAGAGCTCGCGGCCCATGAGGGCATAGAGGATCTTGATGCGCGTGGTGTCGCTGAAGACCTTGAACAGGTCGGCGAGGTCGTAGAGAAGCTCCTCGTCGGGAAGGTCCTCGGGCGAGCAGGTGGTGGGGATCGCGGGTTCGGTGGCCTCGATGTCGGGTTTCGTTTCATCAACGCGGATGCTCATTGCAATATCCTTTCATATGAACATGCGCTCATATAACTTGCTTTCGATTATATGAGTGTATGTTCATATGTCAATACAATTTGCGTTAATTTCGATGACTGCTTGCCGCCTCTGCGATTTTCTGTGGG
>CANNPG010000225.1:0-2767 GCA_947507375.1 uncultured Collinsella sp.
GTCGTTCCGGAGCGATAGAAGATTCATACAAAGCAAAGGGGCCCCGCAGTGAGGTTCCACAACGGGGCTGCCCCATTGTGATGAGTTTTATACACTTTAACATTAACATTAACGTGTATACTTAGCAGTGAAGATATATGTTGAGAGGAGCAGTTATGGTTACCGTCGCGTTTTCGGAACTGCGCCAAAACCTTACGCAGGTGGCCGAAAAGGTTGCCAATGAGGGCGAGGAGGTTGTGGTCTTCAAGCGGAGCAAGCCGTTGTTCAAGATCGTGCCGCTCGACTATCAAAGCCCGGTTGCAGTGGAATATGACGCTGCCCAGGAGCGCGGGGGTGCAAAGCCGACGTGCGGCTCGGACAAGCCCAAGCGCGACGTGGGTACGATGTGGCATCCCAAGATCACCTGGAAGGAGATCCGTGAGATGCTCGCGGAGAATGAGGACTACCAGGAGTATCTCGATATCGTAGCCAAAATGCCAAAAGGAACGCCGCTCGATACGATGACGGTTGAAGATGAAAAGCGCGTCGCGAGGGAGCGCTACCTATGAGAGCATTTCTCGATACCAATTTTCTGCTCGATTGCGTGCTTCCGGGCCGGCCGGAGCACGCAGCGGCGCAAACGATCAAGGGGCTCGTCGACGTGGGGCTTATCGAAGGCGTTGTTTCGGCCTGCTCTCTCAAGGACGCGTATTACATTCTCACCAAACAGGCCGGCGAGGCGCGCGGGCGCGAGGTAGTGCGCGACTGCCTTAAGAGCTACTCGGTAGAGTCTCTCGACCAAGAGGCTTGTTTTGCCTCCGCCTATTCCGATGAGCCGGACTTTGAGGACGGCTGTATCCGTGCGATGGCCGAGCGTGCCGGCGTGGACTTTATTATCACGCGTGACCGCGCCGCTTTTGTGCGCTCGACCATCAAGACCTTCTCGCCTGCAGAGTTCATCCGTGCGTTTCCGATTCCGGAGGAGTAAAACCGCCATATCGAGGACTGTCTCCAGTGTTTAGCGAGCTTGTTGGGAGGCTCCTGGTCAAGTGACTGTTACAAAAAACGGCTATAGCAAATTTGTTGTACTTCGATCCGAGGACTACGACCTCATGGTTCAGGAACAGGCTAAGGCTCGTCTGATGGCTCGTATAGCTGTGACCGAGCGGGAGCGTGCTGCTGGCATGGCGCGTGATGCCTTTGAGGCTCTCGATGACCTTGAGGCAAAATATGGCCTATAACGTCAAGATTCTGCCTTCAGCCGAACGTTTTCTGGGCAGTTCTTATTTGGACGGGGCAACCGGCACTGTGATCTGCGTCACGTAGGTCGCCGGGTCGTCGCTGATGATGTCGTCGATAAGGGCGATTTCGCGTCGTCCCGCTACGCCGCCAACTTGTCAAAAGCCCCGCGCCGGTTGAGCACGGTAAACGCGACAACACAGATGACTGCCGACAAAATCGATCCGCACGGCGAAGCGATGCCCATGGGAAACAACGTATCGGAATAGGCGTTCGACAGCAGCCACGCGCCCGGCACGCGAATGAGCGCCACGGCCAGCACGTTGTGCGCAAAGCCGATGTAGCTCTTGCCATACGCAGCGAAAAAGCCGCTAAAGCAAATGTGGATGCCGGCAAAAATCGCGTCGAAAATATAGCTGCGCATATAGCCGGTGCCGGCCGCGACTACCGCGGCGTCCTTGGCAAAAAAGACGATAAACGCCGGCGCCACTAGCCATATCAGCACCGTGATCAGACAGCCGTACACTACCGAGATGGTCATGGCGTCCTTGAGCACCTGACGCGCACGATCGCCCTTGCCCGCGCCGGCGTTTTGCGCCGTGAGCGCGCTGACGGTGGCGCCCATGGAACTCGGCACAATGAACAAAAAGCTGATCATCTTCTCGACCAGGCCCACGGCGGCGGCGTCGACGAGCCCTCGGTGGTTGGCGATGACGGTGATAAACATAAACGCCACCTGGATACAGCCGTCCTGCACGGCCACGGGCACGCCGATCTTAAGAATGCTGCCGAGCACCTCGGGCTGGGGACGCAGGTCGCTGCGCTTAACGTGGATGTTCGTGCGGCGGCTCTTGAGCCACACGAGCGCGAGGGCAACGCTGGCCGTCTGTGCGGTCACCGTGCCGAGTGCCGCGCCCACGGGGCCGAGCCCCATGTGCCCGATAAATAGAAAGTCGAGTGCGATGTTGATGATGCATGCCACGCCGATCACGTACATGGGCGAGCGCGAATCGCCCAAGCCGCGAAAAATGGCCGAGAGGATGTTGTATGCGGCGATAAACGGAATGCCGACAAAGCAGATGCGCAGGTAGGCAGCGGTTCCTTCGACCGCCTCGGCCGGCGTGCCAATGAGCGCCACGATCTGTGAGCACAGTGCGAGCAGGACAGCGGCCAGCACCACCGAGACACCCATAAAGAGCGTAATGGTGTTGCCGATGGCGGTCTCGGCGCGATCGAAGCGGCGCGAGCCCACGGCGTGACCGACGATGACCGTCGTTCCCATGGCCAGGCCCACGAGCGTCACGGTAATGATATAGAGCGTCTGCGCGCCATTGCCCACGGCGGTGATGCCGGCGGCGCCGCTAAACTGCCCCATCATGTACAGGTCGGCCATGCCGTAGAGCATCTGCAAAAAGTACGAGAGCATATAGGGCAGGGCAAAGACCGCGATGGTCTTAAGGACATTGCCGCGTGTGAGGTCGTACCTTTTGCAGATGAGATCGGAAGAGCACACGTCTGAACTCCAGTCACGTGGTTCGACCTCGTATGC
>CANNPG010000226.1:0-2758 GCA_947507375.1 uncultured Collinsella sp.
ATGATGTGGCTCACCACCATGAACCCCGAGACGCGCCGCCTGATCAAGGTGGAGCCCGAGGACGTCACCAAGATGGAGACCATGTTCAACCTTCTGCTGGGCAACGACGAGGCAGGCCGCAAGCGCCATATCTCGGAGCACGGCAAGGAATACCTGGACCAGCTGGACCTGCAGTAGCAGCAAATCGATAACGACGGCCCATAAGAAGTTCAAGAGGATATCGTGGCAAAGAAGAAGACGAAGAACCAGCCAAAGAAATTACAGGTCAACGCCGAGAACGTCATCGGCCTGCACTCCGAGGTCACCGACCAGCCGATCACGCAGACGCTCGAGGTCAACTACATGCCCTACGCCATGAGCGTCAACGTCTCGCGTGCGTTCCCCGAGATTGACGGCTTTAAGCCCTCGCACCGCAAGCTGCTCTACACCATGTACAAGATGGGCCTGCTCAAGGGCGAGCGCCAGAAGAGCGCCAACATTGTGGGTCAGACCATGAAGCTCAACCCGCACGGCGATGCCGCGATCTACGAGACGATGGTGCGCCTGGCCACCGGCAACGAGGCGCTGCTCGCGCCGTTCGTTGAGTCGAAGGGCAACTTTGGCAAGTACTATTCGGGCGACCTGAGCTACGCCGCCTCGCGTTATACCGAAGCCAAGCTCTCCCCCATCAGCGCCGAGATCTTCAAGGACATCGACAAGGACCCGGTCGACTTCGTCGACAGCTACGACGGCGCCATGAAGGAGCCGCGCCTGCTGCCCACCACGTTCCCCAACATCCTTGTCTCGGCCAACAAGGGCATCGGCGTCGCCATGGCGTCCGACATCTGTGGCTTCAACCTCAACGAGGTCTGCACCGCAACGATGCACTACCTTCAGGACCCCGACTGCGACCTGCTCGAGTACATGCCCATGCCCGACTTCTCGACCGGCGGCGAGATCATCTACCGCCGCGAGGAGATGGAAAAGATTATCGAGACCGGCCTTGGCAGCTTCCAAATCCGCTCCCGCTGGCGCTGGATTCCCGAAGAGCGCATCATCGAGGTCTACGAGATTCCCTACACCACCAAGACCGATGTCATTATCGAGCGCATCGTCAAGCTCTCCAAGGAGGGCAAGGTCAAGGAAATCGCTGACATCCGCGATGAGACCGACCTCTCGGGTCTGCGCATCGCCATCGACCTTAAGCGCGGTGTCGACCCCGACAAGCTCATGGCCAAGCTCTATCGCTCGACCACACTGCAGGATTCGTTCTCGTGCAACTTCAACGTGCTCGTCGACGGCTATCCCCGTGTTATGGGCGTGCGCCAGATTCTGCACGAGTGGGTCAAGTGGCGTATTGAGTCCACGCGTCGCCGCATTAACTTTGACTTAGGCAAAAAGTCCGAGCGCCTGCACCTGCTGCACGGCCTCGAGGCGATCTTGCTCGACATCGACAAAGCCATCGCCATCATCCGCGGCACCAAGCTCGAAGCCGAGGTCGTGCCCAACCTTATGAAGGGTTTCGACATTGACGAGACCCAGGCCGAGTTTGTTGCCGAACTTAAGCTCCGCAATATTAACGAAGAGTACATCCTCAACCGCACCAAGGACATTGCCAAGCTCGAGGGCGAGATTGCCGAGCTTGAGGAGATCATCTCCAGCGAGGAAAACATCAAGAAGGTCATCAGCGACGAGCTGGCCGCGGTCAACAAGAAATATGTGATGCCGCGTCGCACGGGCAGGATCGAGCCCCACGAGGTCATCGAGGTAAGCCTGGAGCCCGAGGTCGAGGAGTACCCGGTCACCATCATGCTCTCGCGCGATGGCTACCTTAAGAAGATGACGGACCGCGTGCTCAAGAAGGCGACCACGCTCAAGTACAAGGACGGCGACAAACCCTTTATCGAGTTCCCGTCCTCCAACACGCACGAGCTGCTGGTCTTTACCAACAAGAGCCAGGTGTACAAGTGCAAGGTTGCGGCGTTTGAGGACACCAAGTCGGCCCAGCTGGGCTCGTACCTGCCGACCGATCTCGAGATGGAACCCGATGAGAGTGTCATCTGGGTCATCGACCCCGAGGACTACAAGGCCGACGTGCTGTTCGTCTTTGAGAACGGCCGCGTGGTGCGCGTCGCGCTTTCTGGATACGTCACCAAGACCAACCGCAAGCGCCTCAAGAACGCCATCTACGGCGGCAGCAAGCTGCTGTATGCCCAGGTGCTCAAGGAAGATCGCGACATCGCGCTGGTCTCGAGCGACTATCGTTTGATGAACTTCAACACGTCGCTGCTCAAGACCAAGACGACCACCAACACGCAGGGCGTCCAGGCCTTTACGACCAAGAAGGGCCGCTCGGTCACCACCGTCGGCACGACCGAGGAGATTCTTGGCGCCGGCGTCTCGGCCGAGAAGTTCACCGCGCAGAGCCTGCCCTCCGCCGGTTCCCTCATGAAGGAAAACGACATGCCGAGCCTGTTTGACTAAAACAACGGTGGCCAAACCGTCATGGTTGTACAAAGCAGCGGGGCCCGGAACGCAGCAACATCGCGCTCCGGGCCCCGCTCGTTGCAACGTAGTCGGAATAATAGGAATCCCCGTTTTCCACTCCTGCAATCCCACGGCACAAGGCATGTTAATCCGTTAGCAAAACTTGCAAAAGTTAGCAAAAGTTGCAAAAATTAGCAAAACTTGCAAAGGAGCTACCATGGAGTACAGCAAGAACCCCTTTACCCCAACATTTGGAAGCGTCCCTCCCTTTCTAGCGGGTCGCGAGCATATC
>CANNPG010000227.1:0-2749 GCA_947507375.1 uncultured Collinsella sp.
AGGGTACGCCACCGGTGCTCGTTTTGCACTCATCAGTCCCTTCAGTGATATTGGCGTCCTCGAGTGCCTTGGCGATCTTGTCGAGAGTCTTTCCGGCATCGAGCTTAGTAGTCTTGTCTGTACCTGACTTGTACTCACCTTCGGTTTTACCTTTAAGCCAGTCAGCCCACTTCTGAGCATCATTGCCGGAGGGCTTTGTAACGTCGTTAGTATCGGCAGCCCCGATCACAGCATCCCTAACGGCATCTGACGCCCACTCAATGTCGGAAAGCTTCTTAGTGTCTTTCCAGTTGTTAACCGTTTCCAAGTCCGGCGTGGACTTGGCCTTGAAAATCTGGATACCCTTAAAGGTTGTATCCGTATAGGTCTTCTCGTCAATCTTTACATTGCCATCCGGAGCCACCGTCGGCGTACCCTCAGCAAACGCCATGGTCACGGGCGCCATAACGCCGCCGAAGCTCAACGCTGCTGTGAGGCCGGCGGTTACTGCCAGGCGTGCGATGTTCTTGCTCATGCTCATCTTCTTTTCCTCTGCTTTCTGCTCGAATTCCATTTGATCTAAATCTGTCTGTCTGTGTCTTAGCATCTGCTTCGCTACGTCTCGCCCCGCTCTCTGCGGGGCTGCCAGCTACTCTTTATGGCTGCCACCTCCCCGCTTGACCAGGAGCGCGACCACGATGAGCGCGGCTCCGGCGACCGCTGCGGCGGCCGCGGCGTACATTGCCATATCGCCAGTCGAGGGCATAAAGCCTCCGGTGGTAATGCTAGGGGGTGTGCCGGTGGGCGTGTTGATGAGCGACGCCTCCAGGCTGCCCGTCGACCCGTCCGCGCTGTCGGCGCGCAGGGGCGACTCGGCCGTGATGGTGAGCTTGGGCTTGGCGGCGGCCACCTGGTCGACGTCCAGGCCCTCGGCCTTGACTGTCACGGAGCGCGTGCCCCCAAAGGCGGTGTAGCCCTTGGGCGCCTTGAGCTCGCGAACCTCCAGCTTGCCCGAGTCCACGCCCGAGACGGTCACGCGGCCGTCCTCGCCCGTGGTGACGGTGGCTTTGCCCTCCGCATCCCACGTGCCGTCGGCCGCCAGTGTGCGGCCGCGGTCGTCGGCAATGCTCAGGACCGCCCCGGCAAGCGGCTTGTCACCGTCGCTGCCGCGCTTGGTGAGTGCGAGATCCCAGGTGTAGGCGCACGCATCATCGCTCGGCGTGCTGGTAAAGCCGGCATCACCGGACTGGTCGGCAAAGGGAGAGCGCGGGTAGCGCAGGTAGACCTCGTTGGGGTTGCCCTTCGCGATGCCGTGGCTGCATGCGCCGTTGAGCGGCGCATTATACACAGCGACCACGCGGGCGCCCGCGGTGAAGGCGTCGGTCCCGCCGAGCGCGGCGATCAGGTCACCGGTGCGCACGGTGAAGGTCTTGCCGTCCGCCGCTACCTTGGTGGCGCACTGGGCCGTGATGTCGGTCCAGCCCTTCGCGGGGTCGGTGCCGGCGCGGCCGTCCTTGCCGGTCGAGACGGCGTCGAAGCCGCCGTCCGCGCCCGCCGCCACGTACACGTGCATGCTCGCGGCCACCTTGGAGGGGTCGAGTCCCGCGCTCATGGTGTCGACGAACCGCACCGTATAGGTGCCGTAGGCGGTAAGACCCGCCGGGACCGTGGCAGAGAGGCGCCAGTACAGGTCGTCGGCGACCGTGGCGTCGGCGGCCTTCTGCCAGGCGGCGGCGCCGTCCTCCAGCACGTGCTTGGCGACCTTGGGGGTCGCCGCCTTGGGCTTGACGGTGACGGCGCTGCCGCCCACCAGCGCCATGATCGGCGCGGTGCCGGCCTCGCCCTGGGCGATGGAGTCGTCGTCGGCGACGATGAGCCAGTAGCCACAGGGCAGCTTGGCCGCCGCGCCCGCGTTAAGGGTCACGGGCACGGCGCCAGAGCTCTGGAGGGAACGAGCGAGCTGTGCGCTCAGCGCGCTCGTAAGGTGGGAATCGGTGTTGAGCCACTCGGCAGCTTCCTGCGCGGTGGTCTGGGAATTGGGCATGCCGGCGCTGTGCAGCACAGGCAGCGCGGCGTCGCGCACGGCGTCGCTTGCCCAAACGAGGTCGGTGGCGGTCTTGGCGTCGCTGTCGCCGTCGACGACGTTGGCGCTAAAGATCTGGTAGGCGTCGTAGCTGCTCGCCACGGTGCCGCTCACCGTGATGGAACCGGTCGAGGTCGGCGCGGCCTGCGCGGAAGCGGGGAACACAACCGCGCAGGTGCCGATCAGGAGGGCAAGCAGCGCAAACAAGATCGGGAAGGAGCAAACTTTCTTATTCACGACGCTTACCTCCCTTCGCATTCGCCTTGCGACGAATGTGCATCCAGGCCGCAGCAGCGCAAAGCACCGCCGCGCCGGCAAGGTACGTCAGAGTGACGCCCGACATACCAGAAAGGGGCAAAGAGGTGGAGTAGGTGTTGGTGAAGGTGGGGGTGTCGGTCGGGGTTGAGTTTGCATTTCCGTTGGCGTCGACCTCGTAGTAGGCCGGCGTGCAGGTCAGATGTCCTTCGCCGTCATCCGTTGCCGTCACCACAACCTTGAAGGTTTTGGTGTCGTTGGTATAGCCCTTGTGGCTAGTGCCTTCGCCGGCGTCAGCAGCACATTCACAAATGTAATAAGTGAATGTTGCCTTACCGTCGTTGAAGTCGCTGACTTTGAGTGGTCCGATCTTCTGCTCGGCGAACGTCACCGTCTGCAAGTTGTTCGAGTCATCAGCGGTACTCTTTGTAT
>CANNPG010000228.1:0-2733 GCA_947507375.1 uncultured Collinsella sp.
GTCCTCGTCGGTCCATGCATGCTTTGGCATGGGACGGAAGATCTGGAAGAGCATCGCAACCAGCAGCACGATGGCCACCACCGTCCAGATACCAAACTGTCCAAGAACAAGCAGGTTGTAGAACTGGTTGATGAACAGGCCGATCACCCAAGCAAAGGCGCACTCGTAGCCGAGGGCAATCGCGGTCCACTTGCCGGAGTCCATCTGGTTGCGGATGGTACCCATAGCGGCAAAGCACGGAGCGCACAGCAGGTTGAAAGCGCCAAAGGCAACGCAAGCGCCCATGGTCGGGAACATGCCGGCGAACGCGGTCCACAGGCTCGGATCGGTCTCGGCGGCATCGGCAACGGACAGCAGCGAGCCGGCGGTGGCGACGACGTTCTCCTTGGCGACAAGACCCGAGACGGACAGTGCTGTTGCCTGCCAGGTGCTAAAGCCGAGCGGGGCGAAGATCCAGGCGATCAGGTTGCCGAGCATGGCAAGCACGGAGTAGTCCATGAACTCCTCGGGGATGCCCTCCATTGCAGGCAGGAAGCCAAAGGAGCCGTTGTAGCTACCAAAGTTGGAGAGGAACCAAACCACGACGGTGGACGCGAAGATGACCGTGCCGGCCTTCTTGATAAAGGCCCAGCAGCGCTCCCACACGTGCAGCGCCCAAGAGCGGATCGCCGGGAAGTGGTAGGCAGGGAGCTCCATAACGAACGGCGTCGGGCGGCCGGCGAAGAGCTTGGTCTTCTTGAGCATGAGGCCCGAGGCGATGACGGCAAAGACGCCCAGGAAGTAGAAGAGCGGGCTGATCCACGCGGCGGTGGTGGAAGAATCGCCGATGATGGAACCCATGAGCAGGGCGATGATCGGCAGCTTGGCGCCACAGGGAATAAACGTGGTGGTCATGACCGTCATACGGCGGTCCTTCTCGTTCTCGATGGTCTTGGTGGCCATGACGCCGGGGACGCCGCAGCCCGAGGACACGAGCATGGGGATAAAGGACTTACCGGACAGGCCAAAGCGGCGGAACACGCGGTCCATGATGAAGGCGACGCGAGCCATGTAGCCGCAGTCCTCCAGGAAGGACAGCATGACGAACAGCAGGAACATCTGCGGGACGAAGCCGAAGATGGCGCCCAGGCCGCCGACGATGCCGTCACAGACGAGCGAATCGACCAGGCCACCGTCCTCGGTGCCGCCCGCCACAAGGGCATCGTGCACCACGGTGGTGATACCCGGGACATAGGGGCCGTACTGTGCCGGGTCGACCGAATCGGCATCGTCGCCCGCAGCCTCGACAGCTGCGTCGTAGGCGTCGCGGCCCTGACCGAGCACATACCAGCCGTCGGTGCCGAAGAGCTGGTCGTTGGTGAAGTCGGTCACCGTGCCGCCCAAGGTAGAAACGGCGATGTAGTACACGCAGAACATGATGACCACAAAGATCGGCAAGCCCAGGATACGGTTGGTAACCACGCGGTCGATCTTCTCGGAGGTGCTCATCTTGGCCGGAGCCTTAGTGAGACACTCATCGATGATGTGCGCGATGACGCCATAGCGCTCACCGGTGATGATGGACTCGGCATCGTCGTCGCAGTCCTGCTCGCACTGGGCGACCAGCTCCTCCACGCGAGCGGCCTTCTCCTTGGTGAGGTTGATGAGCTTGCAGGCGTCCGCGTCGCGCTCAAACAGTTTGACCGCGTAGTAGCGACGCTTGTTGGCGGGAACGCTTGCCGGCAGATTGTTCTCGATGTGGTCCAGAACGTCCTCGATGGAGGAATCGAACTTGTGCTCCGGCACCTGGCCCTTAGAAGCAGCGGACTTCTTGACCTGCTCGAAGAGCTCCTTGATGCCCTTGTTCTTAAGAGCCGAGATCATCATGACCGGGCAGCCGAGCTTCTTGGAGAGCTTGTCCGTGTCGATCTTATCGCCGTTCTTCTCGATCAGGTCGGCCATGTTGAGGGCAACGACCACGGGCAGGCCGGTCTCGATAACCTGAAGCGCCAGGTACAGGTTACGCTCGAGGTTGGTGGCGTCGACCACTTGGACGACAACATCGGGCTCGCCGCTCATGAGGTAATCGCGCGAGCACTGCTCCTCGGGGCTGTAGGGGGAAAGCGAGTAGATGCCAGGGAGGTCCGTGATGGTAACGTTCTTGTCGCTTAGGAGCTTGGCCTCCTTTTTCTCAACCGTGACGCCGGGCCAGTTGCCAACGTAGCCGTTGGCGCCGGTGATCAGGTTGAAAAGCGTGGTCTTGCCGCAGTTGGGGTTACCCGCCAGCGCGACATGGATCTGAGAATCCGCCATTCAATCCTTCTTCCTTGTGTGCCCGCGCTGCTTTCTCCGCGCAGGCTGGATAATGTGCTTCAAAGATGCTGCATTAAGTTAGAAAAACCTAACTTTATCTGCAGAAATATGCGCCACGAGTCCTTACTGAACCTCGACGACGGCGGCCTCCTCCTTGCGGATGGAAAGCTCGTAGCCGCGCACGTTGATCTCGACCGGATCGCCGAGCGGTGCAACCTTCACGACCTTGAACGAAGTGCCCTTGATGAGCCCCAGGTCCATAAGGTGGCGGCGAAGCGCACCCTCACCGTGAAGCTTGACGATGGTGGAGCTCTCGCCCACCTTAACGTCACCCAACGTCTTCATTTACTTGTCCCCCTTTCAGTGCGTACAGAAATACCGTCGACTAACCGACGGTCATGATGTGCATGGCAACCTTGGAATCGATACCAAAGCGTGCGC
>CANNPG010000229.1:0-2710 GCA_947507375.1 uncultured Collinsella sp.
AAATAGAATTCTATTTAATACAAAAAATTATCTTATATTATCATAAGCAAAAAGCACTTTATATTCACCAACACAAGCGAAATAACCAGCTAAAAACGAAAGCGGCATTCCGAAAAACAGAATGCCGCTTTTATTCAGCTGAGCTAATGGGCCGAAGGCGCCCAAATTCTCCCTATAACTAAAATGCAGAGTTACCGTGCCTTAAAGGGCATCAGCACAACGTTTGCAAATATGCGCGTGGCCGTTGTACTCGCCGACGGTGGTGCGGTAGTTCCAGCAACGATCGCAGCACTCGCCCTCGGCAGCCTCGATAGCGACGGAAAGCTCCTCGCCCTGGTTCAGCTCAACATCGGAGACGATGTAGAACTCGGCCAGGTCGACGGCCTTGTCGCCGGTCAGCAGCGCGTACATCTCGGCAGGAACGACCGCCTTAACGCGGACCTGCTGGCTCTTGGTGAAGGTGCCGGCGGAGCGGGCATCCTCGAGGGCCTTGGTCACGGCGCTACGAAGCTCGAGCGAAGCCTCGAGCACGCCCTCGAACTCATTGGCCTCGTCGATTGTGATGGGCGACTTGTACCAATCGAGCAGCGCGGCGTACTTCTGGTGATCGACGCAGCCGGCGGGCGCATAGGCCATGGCCTCGTCGACCGTGTAGGACAGGATCGGCTGCAGGTCGCGCATGAGCATCGAGAAGAGCTCGGCAAGCACGGTCTGGGCGCTGCGGCGCTCGAGCGAGCCGGGCTTGTCGCAGTACAGGCGGTCCTTCAGGGCGTCGAGATACACGTTGGAAAGCTCGGTAACCACGAAGTCATAAAGCGCACGGTAAGCGCGCGGGAACTCGTAGCAAGAGTAAGCGTCGTCGACCTCGGCCTGAACCTGGGTCAGACGGGCAACCATGAGCTTGTCGAGCGGCAGCAGGTCGGCAAAGGCGACACCGTCGGTCTCAGGCTCAAACTGGCCCTCGAGCTCGGAAAGCAGGAAGCGCAGCGTGTTGCGGAAACGACGGTAGGCATCGGACGTACGGGCAAGAATCTCGTGGTCGATGGACACGTCGGAGCTGGTGTCAACGGAAGCAACCCACAGGCGGATGATGTCGGCGCCCATCTCGTCACAGACCTTATTGGGGTCGATGACGTTGCCGAGCGACTTGGACATCTTGCGGCCCTGGCCGTCGAGCGTGAAGCCCTGCGAGACGACCGCCTTGTAGGGAGCATGGCCGTTGGCGCCCACCGAAGTGAGCAGCGAGCTCTGGAACCAACCGCGATGCTGGTCGGAGCCCTCGAGATACACGTCAGCCGGGTACTCAAGCTCGGGGCGATACTCGCAGACGGCCTTCCAGGACACGCCGGAATCCCACCACACGTCGAGGATGTCCTTATCGGCCTTGAGGTGATGGCCGCCACACTTGGGGCAGACGCAGGCCTCACCCAGGTAGCTCTCGGGAGCGTCGGTGAACCAGGCGTCGGAGCCCTTCTCGTGGAAGAGCTTGATGACGGCGTCGAGCGTGGCGTCGTTCATGACCTTCTCGCCGCAGTCGGCGCAAGTGTAGCTGGGGATAGGCACGCCCCAGTTGCGCTGGCGGCTGATGCACCAGTCGGGACGCTGCTCGACCATGGCGCCAATGCGGTTGGCGGCATGGGCCGGATACCACTTGACGTTCTCGCGGACCTCCTTGCCAGCCTGCTCACGCAGACCCGTCTTGTCCATCGAGACGAACCACTGGTCGGTAGCACGGAAGAGCACCGGGTGCTTGCAGCGCCAGCAGTGCGGATAGCTGTGCGTGATCTTCTTCTCGAGGACCAGGGTGCCGCGCTCGCGCAGGAACTCGATGATATGCGGGTTGGCCTCGTCGGTATCCATGCCGCTGAAGGGGCCGCCGGTACCAAACTCCTCGCCGGTGTAGAACTTGCCGTCGTCATCGACCGGCATGCAGATGTCGGTGATGCCCTCCTTGAGGCAGGCAAAGTAGTCGTCGACGCCGTGGCCGGGCGAGTTGTGGACGATACCGGTACCGTCATCGACACCGACGTAATCGGCCAACAGTGCCACGCCCTCAACACCGTCAAAGATAGGCTGCTTGTAGTGGATGTGGTGGAAGGTCTCGGCGGGAACCACATAGGGCTTGCCGTCGACCATGACCGGGGTGTACTCCCAGCCAAACTCCTCACAGCACTTGGGAGCCAGGTCCTCGAGCATGACCTCGGCACGGCCATCGTGCTCAACGGCGACATAGGCGGCGCCGGGCTTGAGGGAAACGGCCTGGTCGGAGGGGATGGTCCACGGGGTGGTCGTCCAGATGATGAAGTCAACCGGGCCGTCGAAGTTCTCGAGGCCGGCGGGCTTGGAGGTCATCTCAAAGCGCACGAAGATGGAGGGGCTCGTCTCGTCGGAGTACTCAATCTCGGCCTCAGCGAGTGCGGTGTGGCAGTGTTTGCACCAATGGACGGGCTTGTGACCGCGATAGATCATGCCCTTGTCGAACATGGCCTTGAAGACCTCGATGTCGGCAGCGTCATGCTGGTGATAGAGCGTCAGGTAGGGGTTGTCCCAGTCGCCAAGCACGCCCAGGCGACGGAAGCCGGCCTTCTGCAGCTCGATGTTCTCGACAGCGAACTTGTTGCAAAGCTCACGGATCTTAGCCGTGGAGGTCTGGTTGAACTTCTCGGTGCCGAGCTTCTCCTCGACCTTATGCTCGATCGGCTGGCCATGG
>CANNPG010000230.1:0-2706 GCA_947507375.1 uncultured Collinsella sp.
GTCACATTCTGAAGGTACTTTTATGCAAACCTACTTTCCCAATTGGAATCTATCCTTTTGGCCGGGCAATTGACCGTCTATCGTTTAAGCCCGACGGGTATGAACGGGGCATCTGCAACGCCACCGCAAGGAGACACCATGGAGACTATCGAAGCACTCATTCACCGCCGCAGCTGCCGCAAATACAGCAATCGTCCCGTCGAGGCCGAAAAGCTTGCACGGATTATCGAAGCCGGCCAATATGCACCGAGCGGCATGGGCCGCCAGCCGGTGACGTTTGTCGCCGTCACCGACCCCGCGACCGTCGAGCGTCTCTCACAGCTCAACGCCCAGGTCATGGACAGCAACAGCGACCCCTTCTATGGCGCCAAGACCGTTGTGGTGGTGCTGGTTGACCGCAGCGTGCCCACACATCTGGAAGACGGCTCGCTCGCCATGGGCAACTTGCTCAACGCCGCCTATGCACTGGGTGTCGATTCGTGCTGGATTCACCGCGCGCATGAGGTCTTTGACTCGCCCGAGGGCCTGGAGCTGCTGGCCAGCTGGGGCCTGCCCGCCGACGGCAACCTGCGCGGTGTCGGTAACTGCATTCTTGGCTACGCCGAGGACACGCCACCCGAGGCAAAGCCGCGCCGCGACAACGTGGTATACGTCAAGTAGCGCGGGAGTGTCCCAAACTGCCGGCAGAAAAGGAACGTCCCCTTCTGCCGGCAAGCTATGTTGATATTTGAGTTGTCGTCGCTTCGCTTGTCTGGGCCGTCTCGGCTTCGCTGCCTTGTTCGTCCTCGTCCTTTTGCGCATCGGCGATGGTGGAGGCCGCCGCAACGATACCGCGCTGGGGCGCGACGCCCGTCTGGGCCTGAGCGCCCTCGACAATTTCTGTACCTACATGCGCGAGCTCGGGCGATTTAAACATTGCGTCCAAGTTGGCGCCACCGCCGGCGTAGCCAAGCGCAGCGAGTGCGATGACGATCACTGCAACGGCGGCCACGATCGGCACGTAGCGATGCCAGCCGGCGGGATTGAGCCCGCTGCGGCGAGCCGCCCCGCGGCTGATGTAGCCGAGCGTTCCGTCGTGCTTGAGCTTTGATCCCACCACGCGTTTGCGGCCCAACAGCGAGGACTCTGCCTGCATTGCCAAGCGGGCGCTTGCCGAAGGATAGCCGTATTTAGTGCGCTTGAACGAGCCATCAAACCCCGAGGCGTGTTTGCCCCACGTCACCGATGTTGTGCGTCGGTTGACCGGCGCGGCACTCCGCCTTCTGCGGCTCGGTTTTGAAGTCTCAGCCATATGCCCTCGCACGCCGTAACCAAATCGAAACAATAACGCTTTGGACTGTAGCACACGCGTCGCGCGCGGTCACGGGCGCCTCGCTCAACGGTCATCGTCCTTCAGCAAGCGCCACAGCGTTGTACGGCTTATGCCCAGCACCTCCGCCGCACGGGTTCGGTTGCCGTGGAGATGATCTACAACCAGATGCGCGATATCTCGCTCGGTATCGGCCAGCGGTCGCAGGATATACAGGTCACTTTCGAGCGTCGGGGCGCCAAAGGTTGCGGTCTTAATCACGTCCTCTTGGGCGAGCACTTCCTCCGCCACAGCGCGGTCCACCGTGCCCGCCCCCACCAATATATACAGTCGTTCCGAGACCTCGCGGAGCTGCAGATAATTGCGCGGCCAGCGGTAAGCATCGAGCGTCTTCGTCGCCGCGGCAGACAGCGTGGGCGCTGCCGTCCCAAATGCATCAGCGAGATATTCCAAATAGCGCGCAACCTTCGTCGACGCGGCTCCCCGCTCGGCGATTGCCGGCGCCACACTCACCGCACAGGCGAAACGCTCGGTCACAAAGGCGGCTTGATCACTTTCGCCGCCGCCCGGCATGTCATTCGCTGTCAGCACCACATGGCAGCGCGTCGCCAACGCGGTGTCGGCCATCGTGGAAACGAGCTCGCGGAGGCGCTGAGGGCCAACCGCATTCCAGCCCTCAATGCAAAGGGTCAGCCCCGTTTGGAACAACGGCGATTCGGCGCTTTTGAGCACGTGGCGCCAACCGCGATCGGTGAGTTCATCGAGCGCGACGGAAACAAAGGGCTGATCGGCAAAAGGACCGTCCAGATAGAGGCGCTTGGCGATCTCGACCTGACCCGCTCCCAGCTCGCCCTCGAGCATAAGGGGCACACCGCGCGCGTAACTCTCTGCAACCGGCGCAGCCACCGCAGCGGCACCCTCAACGATGCCGTACGCGCTCGATTCGTAGCGGGCCTCAACTTCGTCGGCGTTGAGCCACTCGATGCCCGCATGCGCCGCGGCGCCGCGCACCTCGCGGACCACGACGACCCAAAGGCCCCCGCCCTCTTTGTCGGTGGGGCGAACGGTCAGGCTCAGGCGCGTACCCGCACGCCCCATAACCAGACGCGCGCCGTCTCCTATACGGTCGAGGCGCTCAGCGACAAAAGCCGCCACATCCCGCTCAAGCGCCGCGTCATTCATGGTCGAGATCGCGACGCCCCCACGCGCATCGATTGCCAATGCCGAGGCCCCGGCAGCAGCCAGGGCCTCGGTCAAGATGTTCAGCTTGGCATCGCTATCCATGATTTGCCCCCGTCCGCAGCGACGTGCAACCGCCGACGGTCGCACGACCAAGTGTTTCAAAATTGAAAGATCGGAAGAGCGTCGTGTAGGGAAAGAGTGTCCAACTTCGTGTA
>CANNPG010000231.1:0-2686 GCA_947507375.1 uncultured Collinsella sp.
CGTGCCAGAAATAGAGACGTCCCATACCGCACTCGATATGTTGTCTGCGCATATCGAGGTCAAACGCTGTCTGACCGAGCGGGGAAATGACGGCGGCGTTCTACAACAGCTCAAAACGAGCAAGGCCTACGACTGCGAGCTCGACATCGCGGGGATTGTTATACGGGCCGATAGCATGCTGGTGGAGCTCTTTGACGGGTCGTTTGCGGGAACCGACGAGCGCGACGACGAGATGACGGTGGTGCGGGAGGCGCTCGACGTGCGTGGGCTTAAGGCGATGGCTATCTGGGTGCGCATGGTGTTGGCGGCACGGCGGCTCCTTTCCGGCTTGCCGGTAACCGACGACGCGGCGTTCAACGAGCTCGATCGTTTTGCCGTGCGCATGCGCGACAACCAGATTCAGCTGTTTGGGCTGTTGCTAGAAGGCTGGCAGTCGCTGGCAGAGGGACGGCCGGTTAATGCAAAGTTCCGTGCGGTCCAAGTGCTCAAACTTGCCGAGGAGTCGATTGCGTACATGCGCGATAACGCATTGCTGCTGGAGCGCGCGGCATATCTGCGTAACACCTCGATGGTTTCGGTGCGCGAGGAAGCGGAGTTGCTCGATATAAGCCAGACGCAGGTTGGTGGAGCGGAGGCCTGGATGGTGGCGCTGCATTTGGCCTGTGCGGGCCGAGACAGCGATCTTGCGGCCTGGATGTCCATGAATCGTGCGGGGATTCTAGAGCCATCGTATCGGCTCTTTGCGCGCCTTGCCATGCATTGTCTGGGCGAGCCGGCGGGCAGGATACGCAAGAAGCTTCCCGTGCGCGAGCTGTCGCGGTACTCGCTGCGCGACGATTTGGAAGGAGAGGGCGAGCGCCTGTTCCAGGCCGGCGAGGTTGAAGCCGTTGATACCATCGACCATATCGAGATTCGCATGTTTGGTGCGTTTCGCGCCGAGCGCGATGGGTTTCCCATCACGGACAAAATGTGGCGTCGCAAGAAGGCGGCGACGCTTGCCGAGCGGCTTGCGCTGGGCATGGATGCGCTCGTCGATCGTGAGACGCTGGCCATGGAGCTGTGGCCCCATGCCGAGTTTAATAGCGCCCGCAACAACCTGTACTCGACGATATCGCGCTTGCGGTCGGCTTTGGGACCGACGCCGGATGGCAAGTCGTGCGTGCTCATCCAAAATGAATGCATTGGGCTCAACGGCGACTACGTCAAGACCGATGTACGGCTGTTTGACCAGATAAGCCGCGAGGTTTTGGGAAATCGCACAGGTGCGCGCGGGCCCCATTTAGTTGAGCTGTGCCTTAAGATTGAGCAGCTTTATGCCGGACCGCTGTATGTTCCCAATGGCTGTAATCCCACCTGCTTTTTGCGTATGCGACGCATTATGCAGTCAAAGTACATCGATTGCATGATTAAGGGAGCAAATGCCGCTCTAGAAGAAAACGATCTGCAGTCGGCGATTTGGCTGGCGGAGTCGGGGCTTCGGCAGGAAACGGCACGTGAGGATATGGTGCGCTGCGCCATGCACGTCTACAGTGCGGCGGGGCGGCGGCGCGATATCGTCGAGCTATACAGCGGGCATATGCACCATCTGAGGGAGCAGGTCAATGGCGTGCCCGAGCCCGAGACCCGGCGTCTATACGAGCGCTTGGTGGAGGGGCGGCTCAATCGCGTGCTGGTCGAGCGATAAAAAACGGGCGCCCGAAGTACTTGGGCACCCGTAAGCTTGCTATGTGTTGGCTCGCCGGTTTATTGGCTCTTAGACGAGCTTGATCTTCTCGATGTCCTTGCGCGAGGACTCGCGATACAGCGAGAACTTGCGGCCGATGACCTGGACGACCTCGGCGTGGCAGCGCTCAGCGAGCTCTTCGGCGGCTTCGCGGGCGGAAAGGCTGGAGCCATCGAGCACGGAGCACTTAACGAGCTCGTGCTTCTCCAGGTAGGCGACCGTCTGCTCGACGGTGCCCTCGTTGACGTCGGACTTGCCGATGATGATGGCGGGGTTGAGGTGATGGGCCATGCTGCGAAGCTGCTTGACCTGTGCTCCTGTCAGTGCCATGGGTTCTCGCTTTCTATGTATGGGGCGCCCCGCGACGGGGCCTTAATCTACGTGAGCTGTCCCACGATAGCGCAGGAACGGCGCGGTGTGGAGCGCGTTCGCCCAGTTCGCAAAGAATGCGGATGCCGAGTGAGTGGGCGGTGCGGGCTGCGAACAGGCTATGAGCTGGGCGCAGAGACCGGCTCCCATGCAATAAACGCCCAACGGACCTTACGGACGTGGTCGAGCATATAGCGCCCCTGCGGCACGCCCTTGGAGCCCGGCTCACCGGCATGGGGGTTCTCGATCATGTGCTGGGCGATGTAATCGCGCAGGCGGTCGATCTTATCCTCGTTGCCATGCTCGAGCATACGAGAAAAGTCCGCCACGCCTGCCTCAAGGCTATCGAAGGTGTCGCGACGAGGCGATTCAAAATACGTGACCTGCGGCAGCGCACCCATCTGAATAAGGATGTTAAAGGCATACACAAAGCCATTGCTGCAGGTAACGGAGGCGCCGATAGCGTTCATCAGGTGCAGATCATAGCGCGGGCTGGAGTTGGCGACCATCGTGACAGCACAACGCCGACGAGCCGTACGATCAAGCTTAGATCGGAAGAGCGTCGTGTAGGGAAAGAGTGTCCAACTTCGTGTA
>CANNPG010000232.1:0-2672 GCA_947507375.1 uncultured Collinsella sp.
AACAGATGCGGCATCAAGCAAGCCCATTTATTAGCGTCCCTCAAGACCCAACGAGAACGCAGAAATGTAGCCCGGGGCTTACCCTTTCCCGAACGCGACCCTCGCGAAGCGCGTGAGCGGGCGGGAAAGGGTAAGCCCCGGGCGGACAATAAAGTGCGTTACTCGGCAGCGGCCTTGAACTTGTTGTAGTTGATCAGGCAGCCAGCCTTGACGATGGCACGCTCCTCTGCCGTCATATCGGCAATGTAGAGCTCAATCTGCTCGACCGCACCATCGGCGCGCACCACGTAGGCGGCGATGCCCTTCAGGTCGCCATCGAGCGCGGCGCGGATACCCGGCACAAAGACGTAGTCGCCCACCTCAAAGCTGGGCTCGGCCTCCATCTGGAAGGGCACCATGCCCCAGTTCATCACGTTGGAGCGATAGCGCTTGGTGGCGTACTCGTGGACGATGTTGGCCAGGCCGCCAATTACGCGCTGGCAGCTCGCGGCCTGCTCGCGGGCAGAACCGTCACCGGGCTTCTTGGCATAGAGCATGGAGCCGTACTCAGTCGCCTTGGCATCGGCCGCGACACCCGCGCCGGTCAGCGCCTCAAACACGCTGGCAAGCTCGGCATCGAGTGCCACCAGGTCGCCCGCTGCCTCGCCGGCAACGCGGCGCTTTTCCACCGCGTCGACCTCCTTGGAGCGGCCCACGTAGGCAGGGTCGCGACGGCTGAGCGTAAACTCGGCCAGACCCAGCGGGTTGGAGCGGAAGGAGCTCGTCTCGCCCGAGGGAATGAGCTCGTCAGTCGTAGTGACCGGGTCCATGATCTTGGAGCACACCTTGAGCAGGATATCGTCGCCGAGAGGCTCCATCGCGGGCCACGGCTTGATGTTGGGGCCTTCGACCAGCTCGTCGGCCGGCTCAGCCTTGCCAAAGCCCCAGTACACGCGCTTCTTGTACGGCGCGTCGTCAAAGGTGTACTCGCAGGCCTCGTCCCAGGTCTCCTCGGGCAGGTCGGTCGCCGGCGTCAGGACGCCGCCGTTGGCAGCCGTCGCCGCAATGGAGCGGGCGTCCATCAGGGCCACGGCGCTCAGCTGGCCATTGCCCGGCTTGGAACCCTCACGGTTGGGGAAGTTGCGCGTGGTGTGGCGGATGGACAGGCCGTTGTTAGCGGGCGTGTCGCCGGCACCGAAACACGGGCCGCAGAACGCCGTGCGCACGATCGCGCCAGCCTCCATAAGGTCGTAGATATAGCCGCGGCGTGTAAGCTCGAGTGCCACGGGCTGGCTCGTGGGATAGACCGACAGCGAGAACTCGCCGCAGCCGGTGTTGGCGCCCTTGAGCACACGGGCAGCCTGGACCACGGAGTCGTAATTGCCGCCCGAGCAGCCGGCGATAACGCCCTGCTGCACGTGCAGCTTGCCGTCGACGATCTTGTCGAGCAGGCTAAAGTGCGTCTTGCCCTCGCCGATCTTGGCGGCCTCGAGCTCCACCTCATGCAGGATGTCCTCGAGGTTCTCGTTGAGCTCGTCGATCTCAAAGCCGTTAGAAGGATGGAACGGCAGCGCGATCATGGGCTTGATGCTCGACAGATCGACCTCGACGCAGCCGTCGTAGTAGGCGACATCGGCGGGCTTGAGCTCGCGGTAGTCGTCGCCGCGGCCGTGCATGGTCAAAAACGCGTGCGTATCCTCGTCGGTGGCCCAGATGCTCGACAGGCAGGTGGTCTCGGTGGTCATGACGTCGACGCCGTTGCGGTAATCGGTCGTCATGCTCGCGATGCCGGGGCCCACAAACTCCATGACCTTGTTCTTGACGTAGCCCTTGGCAAAGACGGCGCGGATGATGGCGAGCGCCACATCGTGCGGGCCGACGCCGGGACGCGGGGCGCCCGTGAGGTAGATGGCGACAACGCCGGGATAGGCAACATCGTAGGTGTCACGCAGCAGCTGCTTTGCCAACTCGCCGCCGCCCTCGCCCACTGCCATGGTGCCCAGGGCGCCGTAGCGGGTGTGCGAGTCGGAGCCCAAGATCATCTTGCCGCAGCCGGCGAAGTTCTCACGCATAAAGGAGTGGATGACCGCAATATGGGGCGGAACGAAGATGCCGCCATACTTCTTGGCCGCGGAAAGGCCAAAGACGTGGTCGTCCTCGTTGATGGTGCCTCCCACGGCACACAGCGAGTTATGGCAGTTGGTAAGCACGTAAGGCAGCGGGAACTGCTCCATGCCCGAGGCGCGCGCCGTCTGGATGATGCCGACAAAGGTGATGTCGTGGCTCGCCATGGCGTCGAAGCGAATCTTGAGCGCCTCGGGGTCGCCGGACGTGTTGTGTGCTTGAAGGATCGAATACGCGATGGTGCCGCGCTTGGCATCCTCGGGCGTCTGCGTAATACCGCGCTCGGCAGCCTCGGCCGCAGGCACAACCTCGCTGCCGCCGCGCAGGTAGATGCCGTCCTCGTACAGCTTGACCATACTGTCTCCCACTCTGCCCGAAAGGCTCGGGCGCATAGCATACATTCATTCAATATCGTGCCATAGAACGGTTGCGAGTGGGTTACGAATCTGCGCGTTCACTTTATCTCAGTAAAGTAAAGGACGAGTCCCTTGCATCACTCTCCTGACAAGGAGTGTCCCAAAGTGCCGGCACAAAAGGAACGTCCCCAAGTGCCAAACTACCCTACTCCG
>CANNPG010000233.1:0-2666 GCA_947507375.1 uncultured Collinsella sp.
AGCATAGCTATGGTAAAAAGAATCTTTTCGCGCAATTCTTTGATGCGGAAAGCATTCTTAAGACCATTTAGCACGGCAGCTCGACCTTTCCGCCGGCGGCCTCGATCTTGGCCTGCGCAGAAGCGCTGACCTTGTCGACCTTGACCGTGAACTTCTTGGTGAGCTCACCATTGCCGAGCACCTTGACGGGCTCGAACTCGCTCTTGGTGATGCGAGCGGCCTTAAGAGCGGCACCGTCGATCACAGCGCCGTCCTCGAACTTACGCTCGAGACGCTCAACGTTAACAGCGGTGTACTCGATACGACGGGGGTTACGGAAGCCCGGAAGCTTGGGCAGGCGCATAGCCAGCGGAGTCTGGCCACCCTCGAAGCCGGCACCCTTGGTGCCGCCAGAGCGGGAACCCTGGCCCTTCTGACCGCGGCCAGAAGTGGTGCCGTGACCCGAAGAATTGCCACGGCCGACGCGCTTGCGGTTCTTGGTGGAACCGGGCGCGGGAGTAAGATCGTGAAGCTGCATTTGCTACTCCTCTACAATCTCGACAAGGTGCTTGACCTTGAAGATCATGCCGCGGACGGACTCGTTGTCAGCAATCTCGCGAACCTCGCGGATCCTGTGGAGACCGAGGGCACGGACAGTACGGACCTGGTCCTGCTTGCAACCGTTGGTGCTGCGGACCTGCTTGATCTTGATGGTGTCAGCCATGCTTAGTTCTCCTTACCGACGAACATCTCGGAGACCGTCAGGCCACGGCGAGCCGCGACGTCCTCAGGGCTGGAGAGCTCCTTGAGGCCCTCGACGGCAGCCTTGATGATGTTGAGGCCGTTGTCGGTACCGAGGGACTTGGACAGGACGTTCTTGATGCCAGCAAGCTCAAAGAGGGGACGCACAGCGCCGCCGGCGATAACGCCGGTACCCTCGACAGCGGGCTTGATGATGATGCGGCCGGCACCAAAGTGACCGAGAACCTCGTGCGGGATGGTGCCCTGCTCGGTCACCGGCACGTGGAACATGTTCTTCTTGGCATCGAGAGATGCCTTGGAGATGGCCATGGGCACCTCAGCGGACTTGCCCATGCCAACGCCGACGTTGCCCTTGCCGTCGCCAACGACGACGAGAGCGACGAGGCTCATGCGACGACCACCCTTGACGGTCTTCGACACGCGGTTGATGTAAACGACGCGCTCCTCGAACTCGGAGGCCTCGCGCTGCTGCTTCTGATTACGAGCCATGTGCTACATACCTCCTAGAACTCGAGACCGGCGGCACGAGCACCGTCGGCGAGGGCCTTGACGCGGCCATGGTAGATACGGCCACCGCGATCGAAGGCGACCTTGGTGATGCCGGCCTCGATGGCGCGCTTGCCAACGAGCTGACCGACCTTCTCCGCAGCCTCCTTGTTCGAGGTGTGGGTGCCCTTGAACTCGGCCTCGAGGGTCGAGGCAGAGACGAGCGTCAGGCTGGAGCCCTTGCTGTCGTCGATGATCTGGGCATAGATGTTGGCGTTAGTACGGGTCACGCGAAGACGCGGACGCTCGGAGGTACCCGAGACCTTGCCGCGAACACGACGCTGACGACGCTTGAGGCCTTCCAGCTTCGCCTTATGCTTGTTCATACGTAAACTCCTAAAAAGGTTGATCTTGCCAGCACCTGACGGGGTGCTGGTCTTATGCGAGTGAGTCGGTTACGACTACTTGGCGGCCTTACCCAGCTTGCGGCGGATGTGCTCGCCAACGTAGTGGATACCCTTGCCCTTGTAAGGCTCGGGAGGACGATGGCCGCGGATCTCAGCGGCAATCTGACCGACCTGCTGCTTGTTGATACCCTTGACGTTCACGTGGGTGTTGTCGGGAACCTCGAAGGTGATGCCCTCGGGAGCCTCGACGATCACGGGGTGCGAGAAGCCCAGGGAGAACTCGAGGTTCTTGCCCTTCTGCTGTACGCGGTAACCGACGCCGGCGAGCTCGAGCTTCTTCTCGAAGCCCTCGGAAACGCCAACAACCATGTTGTGGATGAGGGCGCGGGTGAGGCCGTGGCGGGCACGGGTCTCACGCTCGTCGTCGGGACGGGAAACGGTGAGGACGTTGTCCTCGACGTTGATAGCGAGCTTCTCAAAGACATCGAGCTCGAGCTGGCCCTTGGGGCCCTTGACGACAACGTTGTTGCCGTTGACTGCCACTTCGACTCCGGCGGGAATCTGGACAGGCTTATTACCGATACGAGACACGGTGATCTCCTTTCCTTCTACCTACCGAGCGAATTACCAGACGTAAGCGATGATCTCGCCGCCGACGTTGTGCTTGCGAGCATCGCGGTCGGTCATGACGCCATGGCTGGTGGAAATAATGGCGGTACCAAGGCCACCGCGGACGCGGGGCATGTCGGCAACGCCGGTGTACTTACGCAGGCCCGGCTTGGAAATGCGGCGGATGCCGTTGATGACCTTAGCCTTCTTGGGACCATACTTAAGCGTGATGTGCAGAGTCTTCTGGGGAACGGTGTCCTCGACATCGTAGCCCTCGATGTAGCCCTCCTCGTGCAGAACACGAGCGATCTCGACGAGCTTCTTGCTGCTCGGCATGGAGACCGTGGCCTTGTTCACAGAGTTAGCGTTACGGATGCGCGTAAGCATCTCTGCGATCGGGTCTTTAAGGTTCATACAAAATAT
>CANNPG010000234.1:0-2661 GCA_947507375.1 uncultured Collinsella sp.
ACAGATCAATGATGTCCGTCGTTTTGAACGGAACCAGACTGTTTAGCCGCCCTGAAGGTTTATGCAGGGAGCATGTGATCACAGGGCTTGAAAAGAAAGTTGAGCAAACACTGTGTCTGATCAACAGCAAGAAAACGAAATAACGACGACGCAAGCCGCTCCCGCTGCACCGGTTGCGTCGGACCAAGTCGCGGCGCCCGCGCAAACCTCGGCTCCTGAGACGCCTAAGGCTGCAACGGCTGAGAAGGCCGTGCCTGCAACTGGTGAGGAGGCTGCTCCGGCAAAGCCCAAGCGTACGCGCCGCACGGCCAAGCCTGCCACTGACGGCGAGGAGGTCACCAAGCCCAAGCGCCGTACCACGCGCACGACGCGCGCCAAGCGCACCGTTGCTGCTGACTCCTCGGCGCCGATTTCCGATGAGGTCGCGCAGGCACGTGCGTTGGCGCAGATTAGCGAGGCTCAGGTGGTGCGCGCCCGCCGTCGTGCTGCCGAGCGCGAGGCCGCGGCTCTGACCGAGCTTGCAGCTCCGTCTGTGCCCGAGACGCCTGCCGCCACCGAGACCCCTGTCGCCGACCAGCCGACCGAGAAGCCGGTACCGCGCACACGCCGTCGCACGGCTGCTAAGGCCGAGCAGGTTGCCGATCAGGTAATCCCCGAGCTCACTGAGGCTTCGGTCCGTTCCGCGGCAGGGGAGGGCACATCGCCTGTTGAGCTCGCTGCGCCTGTCGAGGCCAGCGAAGTTCCCGTTGTCGATCCGGCTTTGCGCCCGCACCGTCGCGGTCGCAAGCCCAAGGCCTTCGTCGAGGCAGAGAAGGCCGCAGCCGCAGCTGCAGCCGCTCGGGATGCTGCGGCGACCGCCGAGTCTGCAACCGCCGCCGACGCGCCCGTCCAGGATGCTACGACTTCCGAGGCCGCTCCCGCCGATGTCGAGCCCGCCGACCTCCGTCCCGGTCGCAGCCGTCGCACTGCTGCTAAGCGCACGTCCAAGGCTAAGGCTGCCAAGAAGGGCGCGTCCGAGGATTCCGCCGAGACGACCGTCGATGCATCGGCTGATGCCGCCGAGTCCCAGGACGTCGAACAACCTGCGTCCGAGAAGCCCAAGCGCGGTCGTAAGAAGTCCGCTAAGGTCAAGACGTCCGAGCAGCAGGCCGAGGCCGAGCTGCAGGGCGATTCCAAGGCCGAGGCCAGCGATGATACTGTGGCTAACGCCGACGCCGCCGCAACCGATGGCGCCGCGCCCGCCGAGGCCGAAGACAACGCTCGCCCCAACCGTCGCCAGCACAAGCGTAACGACGAGCGCAACGAGCGCAAGGACGAGCGCAACAACGACCGCCGCAACCGCCAGCGCGATCGCAAACAGCGCAACAAGGAGCGCAACGCCGCCCCCACCGAGCCCACGCTTTCGCGTGAGGAACTCGCGGCCATGAAGGTCGCCGAGCTGCGCGAGAAGGCCAAGGAGTTCGAGATCGAGACGACCGGCAAGAAGAAAGCCGAGCTCGTCGAGGAGATCTACGTCACCGCCGCGAAGGCCGAGGGCTTCCGCGACATCAAGGGCATCCTGCAGATTCGTCCGGACAGCTCCGGTATCATCCACGCCCACGGTTACATGAAGTCCAACGACGACGCCTTCGTCCCCGCCTACCTCATCCGCTCCGCGCGTCTGCGCACGGGCGACGTCATCGAGGGCTCGCTTCGTCCTTCGCGCGGCGGCGACAAGCGCGCCGGCCTCGCCAAAATCACGACCGTCAACGGTCTAGACCCCGAGCAGATTCGCAACCGCCCCAAGTTTGGTGACCTCACCCCGGTCTATCCCAACGAGCCGCTGCGCATGGAGCACGGCAAGGACTCCATTACCGGTCGCGCCATCGACATCGTGTCGCCGATCGGCAAGGGTCAGCGTGGCCTGATCGTGTCCCCGCCCAAGGCCGGCAAGACCACGATCCTCAAGAAGATCTGCCAGTCTATCTCGATTAACAACCCCGAGGTGCACCTCATCTGCCTGCTCGTCGACGAGCGCCCCGAAGAGGTCACCGATATGCAGCGTTCCATCAAGGGCGAGGTTGTGGCGTCGACCTTCGATATGCCCGCCGACAACCACACTCGTGTGGCAGAGCTCGTCATCGAGCGCGCCAAGCGCATCGTGGAGCTGGGCGGCGATGTTGTGGTGGTGCTCGACTCCATCACGCGTCTTGCCCGCGCGTACAACTTGGCGGCGCCCGCCTCAGGCCGCATCCTTTCGGGCGGCGTCGATTCGGCGGCACTGTATCCGCCCAAGCGCTTCCTGGGCGCAGCCCGCAACATCGAGAACGGTGGCTCGCTCACCATCCTGGCCTCTGCCCTCATCGACACCGGTTCCAAGATGGACGAGGTCATCTTTGAGGAGTTCAAGGGCACCGGCAACATGGAACTCAAGCTCGACCGCGATCTTGCCGACCGCCGCATCTTCCCGGCCATCGACCCCGTTGCCTCCGGTACGCGCAACGAGGATCTGCTGGTCGACGAGCAGATGCGCCCGTTTGTCTTTGGCCTGCGTCGCATTCTTGCCGGCATGAACAACACCGAGCGCGCGGCCGCATCGTTTATCAAGGGTCTTAAGGGCACCAACACCAACCAGGAGTTCCTGGTGCGTTCGGCCAAAAAGCACAGCGACTACGAGCAGAC
>CANNPG010000235.1:0-2657 GCA_947507375.1 uncultured Collinsella sp.
CGCAATCTCGATGCAAAAGGTCGTCTGTCCCTGCCTGCACCCCTTCGCGAGGAGCTTGGAGAGCACGTTCGCGTGTTCAAAGCCCTGGATGTCGATGCTCTGTACGTGTTCTCTGCCGAGGCCTTCGATAAGTGGGTCGAAGGACTCTTCGCGGGTCGTGAGGGCCACGAGGGTTTTAACCCGCGTGACATCAACGACCAGAAGCTCATGAGGGCGATCAACAAGCGCACCACGTCGATGGACGTGGACAGCGCCGGTCGTATCGGTCTTTCCGAGTCTCTCCGCAAGCAGGCGAACCTCGACCGCGAGGTCACGGTTGTGGGCAACTACGACCACCTTGAGGTTTGGGATCGCGCCGCGGCCGATGAGGACGATGACGATGGGGCCCTGCTGGACCTCTTCTTCTCGTAAGGGCAAGGCACGGGTAACGGATGGAGCGTGGGATCTTGACACAAGAATATCGGCATGAACCTGTCATGCTCGGCGAAGTGCTTGAGTCGCTGCGGCTAAAGAGCGGCTCCGTTGTCTGCGATTGCACCCTTGGCGGTGCCGGCCATTCGGTAAAGATGGCCGCGCAGGTGGGGGAGACGGGCCTTTTGCTCGGCGTCGATCAGGACGACATGGCCCTCGAGGCCGCTGGTGCCCGTCTGGACCGCGAGGTTCCCGGCGTTCCGCACCAGCTGCTGAAGGGCAACTTCGGCGACTTGGACGAGCTGCTTTGCTCGGCCGAGGTGCCCGGGGTCGATGGCTTCCTGTTCGATTTGGGCGTTTCGTCACCGCAACTCGATATCCCTGGCAGGGGCTTTTCGTATAACGAGGACGCCCCATTGGACATGCGGATGGATCCGGGTAATAACACCTTAAACGCAGCTGAGGTCATCAACACCTATAACGAACACGACCTCGCCCGGATTCTACGCGTCTACGGAGAAGAGAAGTTCGCCTCGCAGATTGCGCGCGAGATCGTGCGCCGCCGCGAGCAAGAACCGATCGAAACCACCGGCCAATTTGTCGAGATCATCAAGGCGGGTATCCCGGCTGCCGCTCGTCGGCATGGCGGACACCCGGCCAAGAAAAGTTTCCAGGCCATTCGCATCGAGGTCAATCACGAGCTCGATGTGCTCGAACGAGGGCTTGATGCCGCCACCAGGTGGCTCAACCCGGGCGGACGTATCTGCGTCATCTCGTATCACTCGCTCGAGGACCGTATCGTAAAGAACCACTTTAAGGAGATGAGCCAGGGGTGCACGTGTCCGCCGGAGATTCCGGTGTGCGTGTGCGGCAACGTGCCGATACTCAAGGTCATCACCCGCAAACCCTTGGTTGCCCAGCCTGATGAGGTTGAGCGCAACCCTCGGGCGAGATCAGCCAAAATCCGCGTGGCGCAGCGTCTGTAGGCGCGACCGCGCGATATTGGACCTCCCGCTCGCACCATAAACGAAGCTTAAACACACTACCAACGTACTCGGGATGGGAGGCGGCATATCATGGGCTACAACACTTCAAGCGCAGCACTCGCCTATGATATGAACGCCATGCCCGCCTATCGTGAGACGCCGCAGGCCCCCGTTGCTCCCCGTGAGCAGCGCGCGCCGCGCTTTGATGTCTACACGGGCGCGGGCCGTCAGGCAAACCAGGCGGTAAGCCCGGTTTTCATGAGCGTTCTTAAAACGTTTTGCATCATTGCGGCTATCTTCATGACGATCGGCGTCGCCCGCGTGGCGCTCGCCGGCGTTACGGCCCAGGTGCTCAACAGCAACGCCGAGCTTACCAGCACGCTCGAAAAGGCGACCGATGAGAGCTCCGACCTGGAGGTCATGCATTCGGTCTATGGCGCCGACACGCGCATTCGCGACCTTGCGGGCGCTTATGGCATGGTGGAGCCCAGCGAGAGCGTTACACTTGACTTTTCGCAGGATGCAGCCGCGGGCGCCAACGCGACCGCGACCGCTCAGTAGCAAGACGGTAGCTGAGTATGACAAATGACTATCGCCGCGGTTCCGATGGGGGCCGCGGTTCTGGACGTCCCTCGTCGCGGGGACGTTCTGGTTATCAAGGAACGGGTCGGCAATCTTACAACGCCGGGCGGTCCCGTGGCAACGACCCGGCGTCGCGACTTCGCGGCTCGGGCGGCCCTCAAGTGCATAACACCAGGTCGCGCAAGAGTTCGTCGACCGAATGGCTCACAGGCGCGCCTCTGCCTCGCCGCAAAGCCGTCATGGGCTTCATCGGGCTTGGCTTGGGCTTGGGCGTCTTTCGCCTTGCCGACTATCAAATTGTCGAAGCCGATAAACTGCGCGAGCGTGCCGATGCGCGCCGCCTGCTTGCGCAGACCCTCTATGCCAAACGCGGCACCATCTACGACCGCAACGGCAACGTGCTGGCGTCGTCGGTCGAATGTCGCAACATCGCCGTGAACCCGCAGCTTGTCGAGGATGTTGACAAGACGGTGTCGGCGCTGGTCAAGGCAGCTGGAATCGATAAAAAGACCTGCCGCAAGCTCGTTGAGTCCGATGGAACCTGGGTGTATATCAAGCGCCAGGTGGACGAAGACGATGTTGCGGCGCTGGAGAAGAAGAACCTGCCCGGCGTGCTTTTTGAGCAGGCCATGAAGCGCGTATATCCATACGGCAATCTGGCATCGCAGGTGCTGGGTG
>CANNPG010000236.1:0-2651 GCA_947507375.1 uncultured Collinsella sp.
TATTATAAAGACTTTTTTTATTTTTATCAAATAAAGGAGCTAACTTTTTTGAGAGCCCAGCCCGTTATGCAAGCAGGAGATACCTATGCCCACCGATTCCATCCGTGATGCCGCGTTTTGCGATGTTTTGAACCGCGAGCTTGTCTGTGCACTCGGCTGCACCGAGCCCATTGCCGTTGCCTATGCAGCGGCGCTGGCGAGCCAGACGCTCGGTTGCGAACCCGATCATATGGATGTTGCCTGCTCGGGCAACATCATCAAGAACGTCAAGAGCGTGACCGTGCCCAACTCGGGCGGTATGCACGGTATTGAGGCCGCGGCCGTGCTGGGTGCCGTGGGCGGCGACGCTAAGAGCGCACTTGAGGTGCTCGAGAGCGTTAACGATGAAGACCGCGCTCGTGTGGCCGAGCTCCTCGCCGACGCCGGCTACTGCGATGTGTCGCTTGTCGAGGGTGTGCCCAACCTCTACATCAAGGTGACTGCGACGGCCGGGGGCCATACCGCGGTCGTCGAGATTACCGATCACCACACCAATGTCACGTGCCATACGCTCGATGGTATTCCGGTATGCGGCAAGTCGGCGGGGGAGTGCGCCGCCTGCGCCGAGCGCGTGGTGGCCGAGCGTGCGGCAGATAACGCCGATACCCCTATGAGCATCGAGTCCATCATCGACTTTATCGAGGACGGTGACATTGAGGACGCCCGTGCTGCCGTTGAGCGTCAGATTGAGCTGAATGGCGCGATCAGTGCCGAGGGTCTCGCGCACGCTTGGGGCGCCGAGGTGGGTCGTACGCTGCTGGGTGCTCGTGCCGATGACGTCGCCTGCCGTGCCCGTGCCCGTGCGGCCGCCGGGTCCGACGCCCGCATGAACGGTTGCGCGCTGCCGGTCGCCATTGTGTGCGGCTCGGGCAATCAGGGCATTACCTGCGCATTGCCCGTCATGGAGTATGCCGAGTACCTGCGCTGCGACCACGAGCGCCTGGTGCGCGCCGTGATACTGTCCGATCTTATTGCCGTGCATATCAAGAGCTATATTGGTGCGCTCTCGGCGTTTTGCGGTGCTATTTGCGCCGCGTGCGGCGCCGGCGCTGCGATTACCTGGCTGTGCGGTGGCACGCGCGAGCAGATTGGCGCGACGGTCTCGAATACGCTCGGTAACGTGGGCGGCATCGTGTGCGACGGCGCCAAGGCGAGCTGTGCCGCCAAGATCTCGGCCGCCGTCGATGCGGCGATTCTGGGCCACGATATGGCCATGCAGGGTCGCGGCTTCCGCGCCGGCGAGGGCCTGATTCAGGATACCGTCGAGCAGACAATCGCCAGCATGGGCTACGTAGGCCGCGTGGGCATGAAAGACACCGACGTCGAGATCCTCAACATCATGATCGGCAAGACTCGAGTGTGCTAGTTACGCGGTTTTACCAAACCGCGTAACCAGTCGACGCTGCAAACGCCCCTAAGCGGCAATCTGCCTTTCAATCGTCGGGCATGGCCAGAAGGCCTATGCCCTCTTCTTTCAAGGCACATTGCTCGCTTAGGGGCATTTTCGCTGACTCATGCTCAACCTGCGGCGCTATTTTGTTTGGAGCGAGGGGTCCTATGACAGTTCGTCGGCTACTTGGTGTTCGTAGAAGGCTTCTACTACGGCGTTAAAGTCGCGGGCGAAGTCTTCCATGGTTCCGCGCCAGGTGGCTCGGCTGGGCTTGCCCTGGCCCACAAAGGCGGTTTGGATGCCGCAGGCAGGGCTGGGGAAGTCGCGTTTTGGATCGTTGCCCACCATAAGGACCTCGTGCGGCTCGAGCCCCATCACCTGAAGCTGCTCTAGATAGTAGGTGGCATCGGGCTTGCAGCGGGTGGCGTTTCCCATGTGCGTGACGAGTTCAAAGGGAGCGTCAGCCAGGTCGCCCCAACCCATACGGCACTCGATGGCCCCCTGGGGAAAGCTGGGGTTGGTAAAGAGCGCGCAACGCAGCCCTGCGTCCTGTACGGCCTGGAGCGCGGCGTGTGCGCCCGGCATGGCGTGGGCGTTAATGATATCGTCGTTCTTGTACGGAAGAACTTCGCGCTCGTAGTAGGTAAACGCCTCGTAGATGATGGGATCGGAGAGGCGGATGCCGCATCGGCGCTCGACCTCGGTGCGGTAAAACTCAAGATTGGTGCGATTGTCCGTGCCGCTGCGGCGATTGGCGTTGAGGTCGACCAGGATGGTGCCGAGGCGTGCCATCGTGCCACCGCGGCTGCGGCGCCCGATATCCGCGAGCATCGATGAGACATCCTTAAAATAGCGAAGGATGAACGCATTGAGGTTGATGCTAAGAAGCGTCTCGTCCATATCGAAAACGACTGCTTTGAGCACGCGGGCACCTTTCTCGTAAATTTGATCTAGAGTCGTTGGCTCCGGATACTTTACCCCAAAGCCAAATGCCTGGCTGGTTATCGTCAAGTTGTGGAGACGTGTGTTCATAAGATTACGAAAAAGTCTCCACACGAGTAAAAAATCGCAGTTCACGCTTGAAATCGAACTCATTTCCCCGTAACCTATACGAACGTGATTGCATAAGCGTCACATTAGTATCTGTCGGCTCCCGAGTGTTCCTAAACGTTGTGTAGATCGGAAGAGCGTCGTGTAGGGAAAGAGTGTCCAACTTCGTGTA
>CANNPG010000237.1:0-2642 GCA_947507375.1 uncultured Collinsella sp.
GCCGCGCGGCAAGGAGATATATTGCCAGACCGGAGGGCCCCCGCGGGCGGGAATCTGGGCGTACACATTTCCTACACATTTTAACACTCAGCTTACGTTTGCCGGCCGTTCTCCACCACTCGCCGAGGGTCTCTTTATAGTGAAGCGTCATATGGCTAAAGCTGATAGGCTCCCTTAGCCAAGGCACAGCCGGCATCGAGCAACTCATCGCGCTCCTCCACCGAGAACCCCTCGGCGTACACGCGAACCACCGGTTCGGTCCCGCTGGGGCGGATCAGCAGCCAGGTGTCATCCTCGAATGCCAAACGTAAACCATCCATATGGCTTACAGCCTGCGGCACCTTGCCACAAATCGACTTGGGGTTTACGCCCGGCAGCAGGGTTCGTAACGTTTCGGCATCTTCGGCCTCAAGGCGCAAATCCCGTCGACCGTAACTCGTCTTACCAAAACTGTCCTCGAGTTGGTCGACCAGAACGCCCAAAGGCGCGTCCGTCTTTGCCATAAGCTCACACAGAATCAGACAGGCGAGGATTCCATCGCGCTCGGGCATATGCGCGGCGATGCCGATACCACCGGCTTCTTCGCCGCCCATGAGGACGCCGCCCTTCTTCATCTCTGCCGCTATATATTTGAAACCGACTGGTTTGACGGTCACGCGGCAGCCAAGCGCATCGGCAATGCGGCGCACGAGCGTCGAGCATGAAAGATTGACGACGACGCGCCCCTTCAAATTACGAAATTGAACCAAGTCGCCCAAAACGAGCGCCATGATCTGATGCGGATGTATATATCTGCCGCGCTCGTCAACCGCGCCGATACGGTCAGCGTCGCCGTCGGTCACCAGGCCAGCGCAAGCTCCGTCCTCGATAACCGTGCGCTCGCAAGCGTCCACCCACGGCTCAACGGGGTCGGGGCAGATATCTTCTTGGTCAGACGCCTGCCCGGCGTGAATCTCGTGCACCTCAACGCCAAGCTCGCGCAGCAAGTCGGCTAGATAGCCCTGGGCTGCGCCGCCCATGGGATCGACAACCACGCGCAGGTGCGCGGCGCGGATGGCTTCGGCATCGACAAACGATGCCACCGTCTGCATATAGTCAGGAATGATATCCGCGGTGCGATATTGCCCCTCGATCCCCGTTGGCTCGGGAGCCATGGTCTCTTCGAGCTCTTCGATGACATCCTGGTTGGCGGTCGAGCCGTCACCCATGCGAATCTTGAGGCACAGATAGCCCTGCGGATGATGGGACCCCGTCACCATGAGCGCGCCGCACGCCTCACCGTCATAAGCCGCCGCCCACGTAAGGGCAGGGGTCGGGACAGGTCGCGAAGCGAGCACGGCGTCTAGCCCGTGCGCCGCTAGCACGCCCGCCGCAAGCTCAGCGAACTCGCGCGCCAGGGGCCGGGTATCGAACCCTATATATACCGTTTTGCCCGGATTGGTCTTTTGCCACAACTCGCCGACGGCATCGGCGATACGGGCAACGTTATCGGCAGTGAAGTCCTCATCGACGCGAGCGCGCCAACCGTCAGTTCCAAAATGAATTATCGCGCACACGCGCAGACACCTCGCAGTGTTTGGATCATTGTACGCATGGGGTATACCCGCAACATGCACTCGGCAACCTGCCGGCACCAGCATTCACCATTTGGGCAAATGCTGCCGAGGACATGCAGGCAATAAAAAAACCGCCCCGTATGGAACGGTTTTGCCCTTTATATATCGAGCGCCTCGGCCATCGCTGCCGTAGTGATTGCCGTGGTTCCACAGCAACTGCCCACCATTGCGGCACCGGCATGCCTCCATTCGATGCATGCGCGCGCGAAAGCTTCGGGGTTCTCGTGCCATACGGGGCCATCCTGAGTCTGGACCGGATCGCCCACGTTGGGACGCACCGTGACGGGAGTAGTCGCCGATGCAACCATCCTGGGCACCGCCGCGTTCGCGGCCGCAAGCGAACAGCAATTAACACCAACCGAGTTTGCGCCGTGTTTTTCGGCGTACAAAACGGCTGCCTCGATGTTGAGGCCATCGCCCAACAGGTCGCCTTTATCGTCAACGACAAAACTCACCAGAACAGGCATGCCGTCGGCGGCATCTCGAGCGCCGGCAAGCATGGGCTGCAAATTACGGATAGACGTCACCGTCTCGATCAGCAGACCGTCAACGCCGGCATTGAGCAAGGCGTGCGCCTGTTCGCGCGCAATGCCTCGGATTTCACGATACTCGGCAGAGTCCTCGGCAAACCACTCAATACCGATCGGGCCCATCGAGCCTAGCAGCAGCTGAGGGTGCGCCTGGCGGGCATCGTCGACGGCCCCGCGATTGACCTCCGCCACGGACGGCGCAATCTGGTCGTGCTTGAGGGCATAGCTCGATGCCTGAAAGGTGTTGGTAATGAGCACCTGCGCGCCGGCGGCGACATACAAGCGATGGATACGAGAAACGGTCTGCGGCTCTGCCAGATTCCAAAACGCCGGTGGAATGTCGGCGGCATCGTACTCACTCAACAGAACACTGCCCATGGGACCCTGCGCCAACAAGGTCTCGCTCGACAAGCGGCGCGTAAGTTCCTCGGCACCAAACCGGTTGTAATAACTCGTATCCATATATATCCCGCTATTCCTCGACGCTGATTCCCTG
>CANNPG010000238.1:0-2634 GCA_947507375.1 uncultured Collinsella sp.
AAAGCGTTATTCGATGATGTAGCCGACGCCCCAGACGTTTTTGATAAAGCGCGGCTTTTGTGCGTCGTCGCCGATCTTTTCGCGCAAATGGCGAATGTGCACCATCACCGTATTGTTGGAGCCGGGCATAAAGTCCTCGTTCCATACCGCGCGGAACAGGTCCTCCACGGCCACCACGCTGCCGCGATGCTCGACCAGATACAGCAAGATTGAATACTCGGTGGGTGTGAGGCGTACCGGTGAACCGTCCACCATTACGGAACGAGCATCGCGGTTGATCTCCAAGCCGTCGAGCTGAATGGTCGGCGACTCGGCCGCCTGTGCACGGCTACCGTAGCTGGTGTAGCGGCGAAGCTGAGCGTGCACGCGCGCGATGAGCTCCAGCGGACGGAACGGCTTAACCACGTAATCGTCCGCGCCAAGCGAAAGGCCCTCGATCTTGTCTTGCTGGGCATCGCGCGCCGTCAGCATGATCACGGGATAGGTATGGCTGGAACGGATTGTACGCAGCAGCTCAAACCCATCGATATCGGGCAGCATGACATCTAGCAGCGCCAGATCGAACTCCTGCTCCAAGATTGCCTTGGCGGCATCGGCCCCGCTATAGGCAATCTGGACATCAAAGCCCTCTTTTGTAAGGTAGATACCAACCAAGTCGGCGATGGCCTTCTCGTCATCAACTACCAAAATGCGCTCGTTCATGCGTGCTCCTCTCGCGCTCCATTATGCCCGAGGGGGCGCCCGTCACACACAACAAGCGTGGGTGATTAAGTCGGCCTTAAGCACCCTTGCGCCCGTTCGGGCGCGGATGTGGGCCACGCACGCACGCGATGATCGCCGACGCCGGCAAACGATATACTCTAGTTTCAGAAGAGACCATCCCGTCGAAAGCGAAATCCGTGAAGTCCCTCACCTCTTTTGCAAAGCGCTCAGCCCAGCTTGCCGCCGGCTTTGTCTGCGCTATCGCCCTTGCCGCTGGCGCGCCCACCGTCGCCGGCGCCCAAGTGCTCACGACCGACAATGTTTGCGGCAAAACCGCCGATGCGCGCGGCATCACGGCCGAAAACCTGCCCGATATCGATGCGACCAATGCCCTCGTCATGGGCAAAGACGGCACCGTCTACTATGCCCGCGACGCCGATGAGCAGGTCAAAATTGCCTCGATCACCAAGGTCATGACCGCAATCCTAACCGTCGAGAATTGCAAGATGGACGAGAAGGTCACGGTGAGCAACGCCGCAGCCACCGTGGGCAATTCGACCGCCGGCTTGCTCGAAGGCGACAAGCTTACCGTGGAGCAGGCGCTGCGCGGCCTGATGATTCCCTCGGGCAACGACGCCGCCATCGTGCTCGCCGAATATGTGGGCAAGAAGATCGACCCTAAGACCAAAGACGCCGAGGCCACCTTTGTGAAGGCCATGAACGAGCGCGCTAAGAAGCTCGGCTGTACCGGTACGCTTTTTGAAAACCCGCATGGTCTGGACTTTGATGAGTGGGCTGGCAATATGCACTCAACCGCACACGACGTAGCGCTGATGATGCAGGAGGCCATGAAAAACGACACGATCCGCGAGGTCGTAGCGAGCGAGAATTCCTGGATCGAGGTCACGGGCGCCGACGGCGCCGACCATTCGCATTCCATGGACACGCATAACTATTTGCTGGGCCAAGATGGCAACATCGGTGGCAAGACTGGCACCACCGACGATGCAGGCTATTGCTTTACGGGTGCCTACAACCGCGATGGCGACGAGATCTACACCGTCGTTTTGAACTCCACCACCACCGACCAGCGCTTTACCGATACCGCAACCCTTGCCAATTGGTACTACGGTCACAAGGCGGCGGTCGCGATCGCCAACACGCAGGAAAAGACCGCCAACGGCAACCCGCTTATGGCGCGCATTAGTCAAACCGACTGGACGGATAAGACGATCGACGCCACGCTCGCCGATCCTACGGCGCAAGCGACCGTGTTTTCCCTTGCCGGCGAGGTGACCGAAAAGGTTAGCTACGACGATCTTTCGGGCACGGTGCATGTGGGCGACAAGGTGGGCAGCGTTACGCTCAAGCAGGACGGCACCAAGATCGCCGTCATGGACCTGGTTGCCGACGAGGAAGGCGCAGGGCCGAATCCCATTGAGTGGCTGCTTGTGAAGCTCGACCGCCTGGGCCGCCGCATCGACAACCGCCCACTCACGGCAGAAAGCGAGACCGTCGCCAAGGCACCCGAGGTGTAGGGCGCAAGAATAATAAGCTCACTGAAAGGAGGCGTCCGAAAGGATGCCTCTTTTTTTGAGGGTTCGAATCCCCAGTTAACATTCTCCTAATCAAAAAAGGGCCCTGAATGGGACCCTTCTTTCAATTCATACTGGCGGAGAGCTGGGGATGTCCGGGCATGCTACGCATGCCCTCCGGCTTCAAAGCCTGGCGGCTTTTCGCCCACGGGCTACAAACGCTTTCGCGTTTGCTTAACGCCCGTGCCCTCTCGGGTTCGAATCCCCAGCGCCCTTTCTCGATAATAAAAAAGGGCCCCCGATGGGACCCTTCTTTAAAGTTAAACTGGCGGAGAGCTGGGGATTCGAACCCCAGATGCCCTTTTGGGGCATACTCGCTTAGCAGGCGAGCACCTTC
>CANNPG010000239.1:0-2632 GCA_947507375.1 uncultured Collinsella sp.
CTACACGAAGTTGGACACTCTTTCCCTACACGACGCTCTTCCGATCTACTACATAGCATGAGAGTGGATAATCTCCCAGTTTGGGCTCGCATTCAGGCTCAAAGTGGGAGATTATCCACTCTCGTTTCTGTTCTGCCTACATTTGTAGGAACAGTTCGTGGAGGCGGGTGTCTTCGTCGAGTTCGGGGTGGAAGGTTACGCCGAGCTGGTTGCCCTGGCGCGCGGCGACGATACGGCCGTCGACTTTCGCTAAGGCCTTTGCGTCGCCGTGGACCTCGACGATGCGGGGCGCGCGGATAAACGCCAGCGGCACTTCACCGTCGATGCCAGCTACCTGCCCCTTGGTTCGAAAACTGCCGAGCTGCCTGCCGTAGGCATTGCGCTCAACGAGCACATCCATGGTTGCCAGGCGCGGCGTGCCCTTATCGTCATGGGCGGCAAGGTCGTGAGCCAGCAGAATCAGGCCGGCGCAGGTGCCCAGGACGGGCATGCCTTCAACAATGCGGGTGCGAAGCTCCTCGAGCATGCCCAACTCATCTAGCAGCTTCCCTTGAACGGTAGACTCGCCGCCGGGAAGTACCAGACGGTCAAAGTCCTGCTTTAAATCAGCCGCCTGCCTCAGCTCAATACAGCGCGCGCCCAGCTCGGATAGTCTTGCCTCGTGCTCGGCAAATGCGCCTTGGACCGCCAGCACGGCGACCGTTTGGTCTGCATAATCGCTCATGTGCGATCCTTTCTGCTGGACTAGCGCCCGCGCTCTTCCATGATAATCTCGATCTCGTCGGCGTTGATGCCCACCATGGCCTCGCCCAGGTCCTCTGAAAGCTCGGCAATGAGCTTGGCATCGGTGAAGTTTGCCACGGCCTTGACGATGGCGGCTGCGCGCTTGGCGGGGTCGCCGCTCTTAAAGATGCCCGAGCCGACAAACACGCCTTCGGCGCCCAGCTGCATCATCAGCGCGGCGTCGGCGGGGGTCGCTACGCCGCCGGCGGCAAAGTTCACGACGGGAAGCTTTCCCGTGGCATGGACCTCGCGCACCAGCTCGACCGGAACCTGCAGTTGCTTGGCTGCCTCAAAGAGCTCGTCGTCGCGCAGGGCAACAACGTCACGGATCTGCTTTTGGATCTTGCGCATGTGACGCACGGCCTGAACGACGTCGCCCGTACCCGGCTCACCCTTGGTGCGAATCATCGTGGCGCCTTCGGCAACACGGCGCAGCGCCTCGCCCAGATCACGGGCGCCGCAGACAAACGGCACGTCAAACTGGGTCTTGTCGATGTGATAGACGTCATCGGCAGGGGAGAGAACCTCGGACTCATCGATGTAGTCGATCTCGATGGCCTGCAGGACCTGCGCCTCGACGATGTGACCGATGCGGCACTTGGCCATGACGGGGATGGAGACGGCCTCCTGGATGCCCTTGATCATCTTGGGGTCGCTCATGCGCGAGACGCCGCCTGCGGCACGGATGTCGGCCGGAATGCGCTCGAGGGCCATGACGGCGCAGGCGCCTGCCTCCTCGGCGATGCGTGCCTGCTCGGGCGTGGTAACGTCCATGATGACGCCGCCCTTGAGCATCTGCGCGAGCTCGCGATTGAGTTTGACGCGATCGGCCTTGCTGGTCTGTTCTGCCATGGTTGCTCCCTTGGTTGGCATGTGCATTGCTTGACGGAACATCCTATCGGGGAGCTGGGTATGGCAAAATACTCAGTTTTCGAGATAATAATAAGGTCAGCCTAATACCAGATTGAACAGCTCGATAAGGTCAGGTGGCAAACTCATGCTTGACTACAATTTGGAAAAACGCGGCGAAGCATCGCTCTATGAGTATGTTTACCAGCAAATTCGAGATGATATCGTAGCTGGACGCATTGTGGCGGGGGAGCATTTGCCGTCTAAGCGCGCCTTTGCCAGTCATCTGGGAATCAGTGTTATTACCATCGAGAATGCATATAGCCAGTTACTCGCTGAGGGCTATATTTGCTCAATACCACGTCGTGGCTACTACGCTTGCGAGCTTCCGGATGCACCGGTTTTGGCTTCGGCTGCGGAGGGCATCGACCGAGATGCCGTCTCTGTGGGCCCCAGCGTGCATGATGTCAACGGACAGGTCGAGCGATTCGATGCGCTTTCTCCTTCTGCTTTGGAGGCGGCGCGGCTTTGGCAAAGCGCGCTACGGGCGACGCTGGCATCCGAAGACGAGCGCGAAATCTTTTCGCCCGCACCGGCGCAGGGCACTGCTCGGCTGCGACGCGCAATTGCTCACCATCTGCACGGGACAAGGGGTATGAATGTCGACCCCAACAACATCGTTATCGGTGCGGGCGCCCAGCTGCTCGATACCATGTTGGTTCAGTTGCTTGGCGCGGACAAGGTGTATGCGGTTGAGGATCCGGGCTATTTGCGTCTGACGCGTATCTATCAGGCTATGGGCTGCAAAGTTCGACATATCCCGTTGGATGATGAGGGCGTGGACTTGAGCACTCTGCAGAAAAGCGGGACCGATGTCCTTCACCTGATGCCGTCCCATCAGTATCCGACCGGTCTTGTGACGAGCATTGCGCGTCGCTATGCGCTTCTGAGCTGGGCCGCTGAGCGACCAGGTCGGTATCTCATCGAAGATGACGTTGAT
>CANNPG010000240.1:0-2620 GCA_947507375.1 uncultured Collinsella sp.
ACCAAGGTTTATCAGCCCACGCACGGAACCATCCTACTCGACGGTGAGGACACCTCGGGCAAGTCGGTCTATCAGGTCAACCGCATGGGTATTGCCCGTACCTTCCAGAACATTCGTCTGTTCAACACCATGACGGTGGAGGATAACGTTAAGGTCGGCCTGCACAACCAGGAGCGCTACTCCGGCTTTGAGGGCGTGCTGCGCCTGCCGACGTATTGGAAGCACGAGAAGGCTGCTCACGAGCGCGCCATGGAGCTGCTGTCCATCTTTGATATGGAGCATCTGGCAAACGAGCAGGCCGGATCGTTGCCTTACGGCGCTCAGCGTCGTTTGGAGATCGTCCGCGCGCTTGCCACCAACCCCAAGCTACTGCTGCTCGACGAGCCTGCCGCCGGCATGAACCCGTCCGAGACCGCGGAGCTCATGGAGAACATCGTCAAGATTCGCGACACCTTTGGCATTGCCATCATGCTTATCGAGCATGATATGTCGCTCGTCATGAATATTTGCGAGGGTATCTGCGTGCTCAACTTTGGTAAGGTTATCGCCAAGGGCACGGCAGAGGAAATCCAGAACAACGACGCCGTTATCGAGGCGTATCTGGGTAAGCAGGATAAGGGGGAGAACTAAATGGCAGTGCCGATGCTTTCCGTCTACAACATCAACGTCTGGTACGGCGCCATCCACGCCATCAAGGACATCTCCTTTAACGTTAACGAGGGCGAGATCGTGGCCTTGATTGGTGCCAACGGTGCCGGCAAGTCCACAACGCTCAAGACCATCTCGGGCCTGCTGCGCTCCAAGACCGGCTCCATCAAGTTTATGGGCGAGGACATTACCCATACGCCCGCCGACAAGCTGGTTGGTAAGGGCCTGGCTCAGGTTCCCGAGGGTCGTCGCGCCTTTTTGCAGATGACGGTTGAGGAGAACCTGGAGATGGGCGCCTACACGCAGCCCAAGTCCACGGTGGCTCCGGGCCTCGAGCGCGTCTACGAGCAGTTCCCGCGCCTGAAGGAACGCCGTCGCCAGGTCGCCGGCACCCTTTCGGGCGGTGAGCAGCAGATGCTTGTTATGGGGCGCGCTCTTATGAGTAACCCCAAACTGCTTATGCTCGACGAGCCTTCCATGGGTCTGGCGCCGATTCTGATTGAGCAGATCTTCCAGATTGTCGAGGACCTGCACAAGGCCGGCACCACGGTGCTTCTGGTCGAGCAAAACGCACAGATGGCTCTTTCCATCGCCACGCGCGGCTACGTGCTCGAGACCGGCAAGATCACCATGACCGGCACGGGCCAAGAACTCCTGCACGACGATAACGTGCGTAAGGCCTATCTGGGCGGTTAGGCGGTTCCGCCGTTCTACCGAACGGCGGACCAGTCGACGCTGCGCGGGCGCCAGAGCGACAACTTGTCATTCAAAGAGGGCGGCATGACCAGAAGGTCTATGCCGCCCTCTTTTCATGCCAATTTGTTCGCTCTGGCGCCCGCTCGCTGTCGGTCCTCTGCCTGCGGCGTTACTTTGGTTCTGCCCCCTTTATGTTGCGGTGGAATAGGGACTAGATGGGAGCCTCAGAGGCCAAAACAGTCCCTATTCCACCGCAACTTCATGGGGATGTGTGACAATGCCCGTCGGAAAACATCTGCTGTCTTTGGGGGTCTATCTATGCTGTACGAGTTTTGTGCCGAGAACTTTGAGCGGGTGCCGGCGGCTATCGAGGCCGGTGCAAGGCGCATCGAGCTGTGCGATAACCTTGCCGTCGGTGGTACCACGCCCTCGGCCGGCGTTATCAGCGCTACGACCAACTATGCCCACGAACACGATGCACGGGTGATGTGCATGATCCGTCCGCGTGGCGGCGACTTTCACTACAACCAGGATGAGCTGCGCATGATGGAGATGGACTTGGGCCTTGCCGTGAGTGCGGGCGTTGACGGCTTGGTCTTTGGCTGCTGCAAACCCTGCGCTGGCGGATGGGCGCTCGACGAACTTACGCTTGGCGCCCTCGTGATGGCTGCGGGCTGCGCGACCGAGGAATGTAAGCGTGATCCCATCGACATCACCTTCCACATGTCATTTGACCAGCTCTCGCCCGAGGCTCAGCTCGATGCGATTGATACACTTGCCGACTGCGGCGTTACGCGCATCCTCACGCATGGCGGCGCTGCCGGTACGTCGATCGAGGATAATTTCGATCACCTGGCTCGTTTAATCGAGTATGCGGGTGATCGTTTGACCATCCTTCCCGGCGGCGGCATCACTACGGCAAATCGCGACGCGGTCGCGGCGGCGCTAGACGTCTCCGAGCTCCATGGCACCAAGATCGTGCCGCTGGAGGTATAACCCGTGGCGCTGGTATTCGATGTTCAGCAGGCGAGCGGCAAGCCCGACGACAACCGTCGCCCCGGTACCGCGTGTCCCTTTTGCAACACGGAGGGGCTCACCAACATCATCCAGCGCGACGGTGACTGCATCTGGCTCGAGAATAAGTTCAAGACCCTGCGCGCCACCCGTCAAACCGTGCTGATCGAGTCGGCCGATCACGATGCCGACCTGGTGACCTATAAGCCGGATGAACTCCACCATGTGATGCGGTTTGCTCTGGATTGCTGGCAGCAGATGA
>CANNPG010000241.1:0-2617 GCA_947507375.1 uncultured Collinsella sp.
CCACACGAGATCATACTCTTGCAAATACCGCGATCGATGCCGAGCTTAGACAGCGAAAGACGCCATGCACCCGGAGCGTGCATCATACGAATCACGATCATCGTGGCGTTGGAGCAAATGGTCAGCGCCACCGCGATGCCGCAGCCCAGAGCCTCCATATGAAGCACGGCAACGAAGATGACATCCAGCACCGCATTAACAAGGCAGCCGGAAGCGATGATCACAGCAGGCCCGCGCGTGTCGCCCACGGCGCGCAGCAATGCCGTTCCCATATTGAGCAGCAGCGCCGCAACCATGGCGGCAAAATAGCAACGAGCATAGGCCACGCCCTCGGCCAATAGTTCATGCGGCGTGTTCATAAGCACCAGCATGGGCTCAACGAACACTATGCCAAGAATCGAGAAAACGATACCGCCCACCAGTGCGAGCGTCATGGCTGTATGGACCGAACGACTCAGTCGTTCATCATCGTGCTGGCCAAAATACTGACCGGTAATGACCGCGCAGCCGGCGCCGACGCCAACGCAAAAGCCAATGCAGAGCTCGGTGAGCACCATCGTGGCTTGAATGCCACCCAGCGCGAGCTTGCCGCCAAACTGGCCAACGATATACGTACCGATAAGCGTGTAGGCCTGCTGAAAAAACGAACTAAAAAAGATGGGAACGCACAGCGACAGCAATTGCTGCCAAATGACTCCTTGCGTTACATCAATAGCCGTAGATTTCTTAGCCACACGCCCTCCCCACACGCATACGTCAAACAGCAAAACAGCAATTTAAAACCAAAACCAAAACCAGCTTAGCACCGACTGGCGGCGACCGAAACACCCCGAATTAGAGCGCGGTGCGGAAACTGCCTAGTGATACAAACCCGGCTGGTAGTGATACTCATTGCTCACGTGCGGGCACAGCTGCCAAAAGGCGACGGCGCTCGCCGCGGCCACGTTAAGCGAATCGACCCCGTGCGCCATCGGAATGCGCACCGCGTGGTCACAGCCGGCAATGGTCTTGGCGCCCAAGCCGGCACCCTCGGTACCCATAAAGATTGCCAAGCGGTCAATCTCCTGCAGCACGGGATCGTCCAGCGATACGGAATCGTCCGTCAACGCCATAGCGGCACACGAAAAACCGGCATCGTGCAACGCCGCCAGCCCATCATGCGGCCATACGCGCGCCTCGCTGCCAATGCGCGTCCAAGGCACCTGGAAAACCGTGCCCATGCTCACGCGGGCCGAGCGACGGTACAGCGGGTCACAGCAAGTGGGGCTCACCAAAATGCCATCGACGTTCAGCGCAGCCGCCGAGCGGAAAATCGCGCCGACATTGGTGTGATCGACAATACCCTCAAGCACGCACACGCGCACCGGACGATCCCCCGCCGCCTCGACGACGCCGCCCAAGAACTCATCAACCGGAATCTGACGCGGGCGACGGAACGCCGCCAGCGCGCCGCGCGTCACGTTAAAGCCCGTCAACTGCTCCATGAGCTCCATGGAGGCCACGAACACGGGAACCGGACCCGCTCCCTCGCGCACGACAAGCTGGTCAAACAGCGGCATCATCTGGTCGAGCCAGCGCTCGCCCAAAAGAAAGCTCACCGGCTGGTATCCGGCACGCACCGCGCGCTCGATAACCTTGGCGCTCTCGGCGATAAAGATGCCCTTTTGCGGCTCCAGCACACAGCGCAGCTCGCGCTCGGTCAGCCGCACGTAGGCATCGAGCCGCTCGTCCTCGAGCGAATCAATTCGCAGAACCTCAACGGCATCAGTCATAGCAGCCAGCCCACACCCTTCTTTACAGCACATCTATACCAAACGAGGCGACGCTAAGCGCCGCCCCATGCATTCAATCAACCCGATGATACCGTTCACGCCAGACGATTTACGCCTCAACGCGACGATACGTCACGAACTCATAATCGACACCCTCATCGCCCTCGCCAGAGGCAATCGTGGCAACCCCGTCGCGCCGCGCAACTTCCCACGCAGGATCGGCATCCAAATTGGGAAAATATGTGTCCACGGGATGGACGCAGTGGTTGTGCGTGACCTCGGCCTCGGCACAATACGGCAAAAACTGCCGATAGACATCGCCGCCGCCGATCACCCACGCAACGGGCTCATCGGCAACCGCGGCGAGCGCCTCGTCGATGCTATGCACCACGTCGACGCCCTCGACAGCAAAATCCTCGTCGCGGGTAAGCACGATATTGCGACGGTTCTTGAGTGGACGCCCACCGGGAAAACTCAGCAGCGTCTTGCGCCCCATGATGACCGGGCAGCCCTTGGTGCAGGCCACAAAATGGCGCATGTCGGCGCGATTGGACACCACCATGTCGCCCTCGCACCCAATGCCCCAGTCATCGCACACGGCGACAATGGCAGAAAGCTTACACGTCATGAGTACCACCTACACCGCAATGGGGATGTTCTTGACCTGCGGACCGTGCTCGTAGCCCTCCACGATCAGGTCATCGGTCGTAAACGCATAGAAATCGTGCACGTCGGGGTTCAGCGTTACCTTGGGCGCCGCAAACTGCGGGCGCTCGATAAGCTCACGGACGATATCGACGTGGCGGTCGTAAATGTGGGCATCGGCAATCACATGCAGCAGCTCA
>CANNPG010000242.1:0-2608 GCA_947507375.1 uncultured Collinsella sp.
CCGAATGCAGACGCTGTCCTTGCTTGCCGTGCGTACATTTAACGTGGTTTTTCGCGTGAAACCACGAATCGGTTGTCGGCCCTGAACAAGGAGGCCCAGCATGACGCTTGCCAAACCCATCAATAAATACATCGACTATATCGATGCCCCCGAGGACACGTTTGAGCACTATGTCGAGAAGGCGTTAAAGTACAACTTTCGCTGCGTATTTGCGAACCTGCAGGAGTACGAGACGGGCCGCGCCATGCTCGAGGGCTCTGACATCATCCTTGCCGGTGCTATCGACTTTCCCCAGGGCACTATGACGCTTGAGGAGAAGCTTGCGAGGTTTGAGGAATACGCTGCGTGTGGCTTTACCGAGATTGACCACGTTTTGAATCAGGGGTCGATCGAGAACCGCGATTTTGATGCCATCGAGCGCGAGATGACTACCATTGCTGATTTTTGTCGCGCGCATGGCATCACTGACAAGGTAATCGTCGAGATGTGCAAGCTGGACGGCGACGACGCCGCCAAGCGCCGTGTATGCGAGATCGCGCTGGAGGCCAAGCCGGGATTCCTTAAGACGTCGACCGGCAGAAGCTTTGGCGGTGCTAAGCTCGAGGACGTGCGGCTGATGCACGAGGTGCTCGGCGATGCCGTGGCAATCAAGGCAGCGGGCGGTATCCATAATTACGAAGAGGCTTGCGCATTCATCGAGGCCGGCGCCAGCGCGTTAGGTGCATCGGCGGGCATCGCGATCGTCGAGGGCGCACCGACGGATGAGCGTCGCTAGCAGACGTATTTGACCTGAGCGATAAAGCTTCACGACCACACGCCGTTCATGTTCGGGACAATATGACATTTTTCCCGTTGCAAACGGAGTCGCGGTGGCTGTTCTGTATGATGACTCAGACAAGGTTATTCAATGACAGGGAGGCACATATGGCAATTAAAGCCATCGCAATGGATATCGACGGTACGCTCACCAACGACCAGAAAGTGATTAGCCCGTGTACGCGCGAGAAGCTGCTCGCGGCGCAGGAGTCGGGCATTAAGCTCATTTTGGCTTCGGGCCGTCCCGCATGGGGGCTGCACGCCTTGGCGCAGGAGCTCGACCTTCAGAGTCATGATGGTTTGCTGGTGGCCTTTAACGGCGCTCACGTCGTCGATGCCCAGACCGACGAAGTGCTGTTCGATCAGGCTATGCCTGCCGACGAATTGCATCGCCTGATTGATCACCTGCGTAACTTTGACGTGATCCCTATGATTTCGCTCGGTCGCGATCTGCACGTTGAGGACTCGTACCATTGCATGATCACGCTGCCTGACGGCTCGCAGAAAAACATCGTCAAGTATGAGCGCGACGCGTGCGATCTTAAGATTCGCGAGGTGGAGAGCCTGCATGAGGTCGCTGATGCTTATCCCGTGGACAAGCTGCTGACGGCGGGCGACCCGGCCTATCTGCAAGCGCATCACGAGGAGATGTACGCGCCCTTTACCCAGACGCTTTCGGGTATGTTTACGGCCGACTGGTACTTTGAGTACACGGCGCCCGGTATTGACAAGGCCCGCGCGCTCGAGGGTGCCCTGCCCAAGCTCGGCATCGATGCCAGCGAGGTCGTCTCGTTTGGCGACGGCCAGAATGACAAGTCTATGATTGAGTGGGCCGGAACCGGTGTTGCCATGGGCAACGCCGTCGATGAGGTCAAGGCTGTGGCCCAGATGGTGACCGCCAATAATAACGAAGACGGCATTGCGGTGGCGCTGGATAAGCTGCTGGGTTAGAATCGCCGATAGTGCATGGCTCGGGCGGCCGCTTGCGGGCGCCCTTTTGTTAGGGAGGGTGCCGTGTCCGCATTTCCGTTCGACGCCGTTATCTTTGACATGGACGGCGTCATTGTCGATACCGAGTATTACTACCTGGGCGAGACTGCCGCGTTTGCCAAGGAGCTTGGACTTAACCTGACTCAAGAGGAGTTGAACGGGCAGGTTGGTACCTCGCATCAGTTCTTCCTGCGTATGCTGGTCGATTGGTTTGAGCGCGCCGGGAAGGGGCATTTAACTGGCGAGGAAGCGTTGATCCGTTGGGACGAGTGGGCGCATAAGCGTCCGCGCGACTATCAGGCTTTGATTAACCCAGGCGCCGTGGATACGATTCGAGAGCTGCCACGCCGTGGCGTTCGCGTGGCGCTTGCCAGCTCGTCTCCCATGGATAGCATCGAGGAAGTGCTCAATGCGTGCGGGCTGTCGGATGCCTTTGAGTATGTGGTGAGCGGCGAGCAGTTTAAGGAGAGCAAGCCCGAGCCCGACATCTACCTGCATGCGCTGGACCTGCTGGGGCTGCCCGCGAATCGCTGCTGCTGCGTTGAGGATTCGGTGCCTGGCATCACTGCCGGCAAGCGAGCCGGCCTGACAGTTATTGCCAAGCGCGAGGAGCGCTTTGGCTTTAGCCAGGATGCCGCGGACAAGATTATCGACCAGCTGCCGGAGCTGCTCACGCTTTCTTAGGAGCGCGGTAGTTGCGCGTTTTTCGGGTCTGATGAGTAAATAGCCGACATTTTGGTGCGACACCTAGCATACTTAATGCTAATGCGGGCTTAAGGGCTTGCTGAATGCCCTTGGGCCC
>CANNPG010000243.1:0-2597 GCA_947507375.1 uncultured Collinsella sp.
CACGCAAAGGAAAGCACTTAATGTGCTTTCCGTCTTGCGCAGGACTGTAGAGCAGGAAACTTCATATGCGGCCCTCCCGGGCGCAAGCAAAAGGGCGACCCCTGTCCGGAGTCGCCCTTGTTGAGCTGCTTATGTACGGCTGTTACTCGGCGTCGTGGTGACGGCGGGGCTTGCGGCCTCCGTTGTCACCGGGACGGCGCGGACGGTCGCTGCGCTCGGAGCGCTCGCGACGCGGACGCTCACGGCGCTGGAAGTGCTCGCCGTCGCCCTCAGAGGCACCCTCGGCACGAGCAGGGGCCTCGGGCTTGTCAAGACGATCGAGCGAGATCTTGCCGCGATCGTCGACCTCGATGACGACGACCTTGACCTCGTCGCCCACGTTGAGGACGTCCTCGACCTTCTCCACGCGGCCCTTGGCGACGCGGGAGATGTGCAGCAGACCGTCCTTACCGGGCAGCAGGTTGACGAAGGCGCCGAAGGGCTGGATGGAGACCACGCGACCGGTGTACTCCTCGCCCGGCTCGGGAACCTTGATGATGAGCTTGATGCGCTCGACAGCCTGATCGACGGACTCGCCGGTGCCGCCGACAAAGACGGTGCCGTCCTCCTGGATGTCGACCGAAGCGCCGGTCTCATCCTGGATACCACGGATGACCTTACCGCCGGAACCGATGACGTCGCGGATCTTGTCGGTCGGAACCTGGATGGAGACGATACGCGGGGCGGTGCTGCGCGTGGTGTGGCGCGGCTCGGGAATCACATCGAGCATCTTCTGCAGGATGAAGGCGCGACCCTCCTTGGCCTGCTGCAGGGCGCGGGCCAGGATGTCGAAGGTGAGGCCGGTGGCCTTGTTGTCCATCTGCAGGGCGGTGATGCCCTCGGTGGTGCCGGTGACCTTAAAGTCCATGTCGCCCAGGAAGTCCTCGAGACCCTGGATGTCGGACAGGACCACGGTCTTGCCCTCCTCCTGGATCAGGCCCATGGCGATACCGGAGACCGGGCGCTTAATGGGCACGCCGCCGTCCATAAGGGCGAGCGTGGAGCCGCAGGTCGAAGCCATCGAAGAGGAGCCGTTGGACTCCATGACCTCGGAGACGACGCGGATGGCGTAGGGGAACTCGTTCTCGTCGGGGAGCACCGGAAGCAGGGCGCGCTCGGCCAGGTTGCCATGGCCGATCTCGCGGCGCTTGGGGCTGCCCATACGACCGGTCTCGCCGGTGCAGAACGGCGGGAAGTTGTAGTGATGCATGTAGCGCTTGCCCTCGGTAGGCTCGATGGTATCCAGACGCTGGCCCTCGTTGAGCATACCGAGCGAAAGAACCGAGAGCACCTGGGTCTGACCGCGCTGGAACAGGCCGGAGCCGTGAACGAGCGGCAGGTAGTTGTCCTTCACCATGATGGGGCGGATCTCATCGGCGGCACGGCCGTCGACGCGCTCGCCGGTCTCGACGACCATGGTGCGCATGGCCTTCTTCTCGAGCTTCTTGAGCGCCACGGGGATCTCGCGCTCCCAAGCGGCCTGCTCCTCCTCGGTGAACTCGGCGCGGATGGACTCCTTCAGAGCCTCGACCTTGCCGATACGGGAGAGCTTGTCGGCATCGCGAAGGGCGGCTGCCATCTCGTCGTAGTGGGCGAAGATGCGCTCCTGGACCTCCTCGACGGGCTGGTCGAGCGGGTACTCCTTCTTGACGATGGGGCCGTTGACCTGCTCCCACTCGGCAACGAACTCGTCCTGAGCCTGGCAGAAGGCAGCAAGGGCCTCCTGGCCAAACTTCATGGCGGCGAGCATGTCGTCCTCGGAGATCTCCTCGGCGCCGGCCTCGACCATCGAGATAAAGTCGGCAGATCCGCCCAGCTCCAGGTCCAGATCGGAGTTCTCGCGCTCCTCGTAGGTGGGGTTGACGATAAACTCGCCGGTCTCCACGTTACGGCCGATGCGCACGCAGGCAAGCGGGCCCTCGAAGGGCACGCCGCCGAGCGTCATGGCAAGGGATGCACCCATAACGTTGATGACGTCGAAGGGGTTGACCTGGTCGGCGACGAGCGAGGTGGCGACGATGTGTACCTCATTGCGGAAGCCGTCCGGGAAGCTCGGGCGAATCGGACGGTCGATCATGCGCGCGGTGAGCGTGGCCTTCTCGCTGGGACGGCCCTCACGCTTGAGGTAGCCACCCGGGATGCGGCCGGCTGCGTACATCTTCTCGTTGAAGTCGACGGTCAGCGGGAAGAAGTCGTAGTTCTTGCGCTCCTTGGAGACGACCACGGTGTCGAGCATCGTGGTGTCGCCCTGCTTAACCAGGCACGCGCCGGTAGCCTGCTTGGCAAGCTCGCCGGACTCAAAGGTGTAGGTCTTGCCGTACAGCTCAAAGGTCTTGGATACGAGTGTCATTGTTCTCCTTTACCCCACAGGCCCCTTGCCTGCGGGCTTCTCATGTGACGCGGGCCCCCTGCCCCCGCCACGCTTCAGAGCGTGATTGTTCACGCCCTTACACAAAAAGAGCGCCCCGCTGCGCAGGACGCTCTTAGCATGTACAAATCCTACTGGATGTTGTCGCGGATGCCCAGAGCCTTGATGAGCTCACGGTACTCGACGATGT
>CANNPG010000244.1:0-2556 GCA_947507375.1 uncultured Collinsella sp.
ATCGCATCTCGGCATTCTGGTTCGATAAGTTTGCCGACATCGTCCCCAACCATCTCGTTTCCATCGACCCGGCGGATTTCCCCGAGGAGTTTGCTGAGTATCGTGACTACCTCGCTGGCCGCGCCATGCTGGTTAAGAAGGCCCAGACGATTCCTATCGAGTGCATCGTCCGCGGCTATCTGACCGGTTCGGGCAAGAAGACCTACGACGAGAACGGCACCGTCTGCGGCATCCAGCTGCCTGAGGGCCTGACCGAGGCTTCCAAGCTTCCTGAGCCGCTGTTCACGCCGTCCACGAAGGCCGAGATCGGTGACCACGACGAGAACATCTCGTTCGAGCGTTGCTGCGAGATCGTGGGCGAGGACATCGCCACGCAGATTCGTGACCTTTCCCTCAAGATCTACAAGGCTGCCGCCGAGTACGCCGCGACCCGTGGCATCATCATTGCCGACACCAAGTTCGAGTTTGGTGTCATCGATGGCAAGGTCACGCTGATCGACGAGTGTCTCACGCCCGACTCCAGCCGTTTCTGGCCTGCTGCCAGCTACGAGGAGGGCAAGATCCAGCCTAGCTACGACAAGCAATTCGTCCGCAATTGGCTCAAGGCCAACTGGGATATGACGGGGGAGACCCCGCACCTGCCCGCCGAGGTCATCGATGGCACGTCCGAGCGCTATCGCGAGGCCTTCCAGATCATCACGGGCTCCCAGTTCACAAGCATGAAGGAGAACGCATAAGTGAGTACCCGTAGCGCCACGAACAAGCGCACGCAATCCCACGAAGTTACCGGGGTTGCGCGCAAGTCTGCCGCATCTGCTAAGCCCGCCCGCCAAGCAGCGAGCTCCGTTCGCGTCGTGCCGGCTTCGTCTAAGGCACGCCGCAAAGAGCTCGAGAAGGGCGAGAACCTCGAGGGCCTCTCTAAAGAGGAGAAGCGCGCCCGCAAGGCTAAGCAGCGCGCCAAGGAGGACCGCATCTATACGGTGTCGAATATCCTCCTCAAGCAGGACGAGGACTACACCAAGCGCCGTCGCATCTGGTGGATTGTGCTCGCCATTGGCATGGTGCTCGTCGTGGCAATTTGGGCCTCGCTGTACTTCGCTCCCGCTGGCATGGTGTCCAGCCCTGTCCAGATGGTCGGCATTGTTTTGTCCTACGTCATCATTTTGGGCGACTTTATCTATGACTTCGCTCGTATTCGTCCTTTGCGCAACATGTACCGCGCGCAGGCCGAGGGCATGTCCGAGAACAAGCTCAACGCTCTTATTGAGCGCGCGGCTGCCGAGGAGGACAAGAAGGACTCCAAGAAGAAGTAGCGTTTGCATACATACTTATCGCTAAGATATAAGGCGCGTCGTTTTTGCGGCGCGCCTTTTTACTGTTCTATAGATAGATGGAGTGGCACATGATTCGAGCTGCCCTGACGGTCGAAGAGGCTCTGGAGGGCATGAAGGCCCTGGAGCCCAAGATTAAAAACTACGCGCGCCTGGTCGTCCGCAAGGGCGTAAACGTCAAGCCCGGCCAGGAGGTCGTCGTTCAGTCTCCGGTCGAGTGCGCGCCGTTTGCGCGCGTGGTGGTCGCGGAGGCCTATGCTGCCGGCGCCGGCCACGTGACGGTCATTTGGGCCGATGATGCCGTGACGAGGCTCACGTACGAGCATGTCGAGAAAAGCTATTTTGAGCAGACACCCGAGTGGAAGCGCATGCAGCTGGATTCCTTGGCCCAGGATGGTGCCTGCTTTGTCTTTATCGAAGGTGCGGATCCTGCGGCCCTCAAGGGCATCGATCCAGCCAAGCCGGCCGCGGCATCAAAGGCGAGGAATACGCAGTGCAAAGTTTTCCGCCGTGGACTGGATTACAACATCAATCCGTGGTGCATCGCCGGCGCTCCGGTCGTGGCTTGGGCGCACGAGGTGTTCCCAGGAGACGCCGATGAGGTTGCAATCTATAAACTGTGGAATGCGATTCTGCACACTGCGCGCGCCGATGGCCAGGACCCGGAGAGCGACTGGGAACTCCATGACGCCGCATTCGAAAAGAACCTGCGTTTCCTGAACGACAATCGTTTCGACTACCTGCATTACACCGCGGCAAATGGAACCGATCTGACGATTGGCATGACGAAGGGTCACGAGTGGGCCGGCGGCAAGGGCAAGACGCCCGATGGACACCCCTTCTTCCCCAACATTCCCACCGAGGAAGTCTTCACCTCGCCCGATCGCATGCGCGCCGACGGTATCGTGTACTCGGCCATGCCGCTCATCCACCACGGCAATAAAGTCGAAGATTTTTGGATTAAGTTCGAGGGCGGCCGCGTGGTGGACTACGACGCCCGCGTGGGCAAGGCAACGCTTGCGAGCATTATTGACACCGATGAAGGTGCCGCTCATCTGGGCGAGGTCGCGTTCATTTCCAAGAACACTCCGATCCGCGAAAGCGGCGTTCTGTTCTATGACACGCTCTATGACGAGAACGCTAGCTGCCATCTCGCGCTAGGTGTCGGTTTCCCCGAATGCATCGAGGGTGGGTACGACATGTCCAAGGAAGAGCTCCTGGAGCA
>CANNPG010000245.1:0-2555 GCA_947507375.1 uncultured Collinsella sp.
CGCTTAGCAGGCGAGCACCTTCGGCCTCTCGGTCAGCTCTCCGTAACAGCCGTTCTATAGTAACCAAACAGCCAAGGATGGGCAAGAGGAAATTTTCTAATTGCCTAGCATCCTTTCCTCCTTGGAAGCTTCGCCTACCCCAGCGAGCGGTTGAGGGAGCCGAGCTCATCGTTACCCATGGTGCGCCACATTTGGTAGATGCAGCCGCGCGCCAAGAAAAAGAAGCCGTTGTCGACGAGTTGCACGGCGGCATCCGCGAGTTGATTGGTCACGGCGGGCACCGGCGGCAGCTCAAGACCTGCCTTGCGGATGGTCTCGACAGCCTCCTCAAACGTGGGCGGTTTGATGACGCCCATCTCGTTCATAAGGCCCTGCATTTCCTCCTGCGCACTGCCGCCCGACTCCTCGCCGCGCGGCACCAGGCGATAACATGCCAGCGCCAGCTCGAGCTGGTCGCAGTTCCAGTAGGCGAATGCCAGGCGATAGAACAGGTAACCGATCGAAGGCCGGTCGCTGGCAATGCGCAGGCCGTGACGCGCTACCTCGATAATCTCGTCATAACGCTCCAGGCGTGCTAGCACGTTAATCAGGGCAAAGTGAGACTGCATGGACGAGCGCGCCAAGTCGTAGAGACGGCGCACCTCGGGCAGCGCACGCTCAAAGTCCTCTTGTTCGGCGTAAAAGCTGCAAATCTCGTGCTGGGCAAAATACAGCGCATCGGGAGCGCGAAGGATACGCACGGAACGGTCCTCCTCCATCACCGGCAGCACCATGCGCACCAGCTGGTTGTCGCAGAACTGGGTCTGCACTGGGCCCGTCGCCAAAAGCTCAGCAACAGTACACTTGGCTTCCAGCTCCTCGACAAGGCGAGAAAAGCCCTCGAAAGCACCGGCTCGGTCAACTTTGGATTGCTCGCGCAGCTCGACGACACGGGCGACATACGGATCGTTGTCCTCCTCCATGACCTCAAGCTCGTCAGCCGTATCAGCGAGCAGCAGATCGCGAAGCGCAGGCGGCAATGGACGATGGTCATCGCGTGGTCGGGCGTGAACCTCTGCAGGCTCAATCATGTCCGGCGCATCTGCCTCATATGCCTCGAGCAAATGCTTGCAGGGCATGTCGTCCATATCCATGCTCTCAAGATCCTTGGCGACAGAAACGCAATCGGCCAGATAAGCCGCACGGCCAAAGGAGTACGTTTTAACAACGCGCTCGCCCTGCTCGCCGTCGGGAGCCGCAATCTGCACGTAGCAGCGCGTGATGCGAGCACCCGAAGCAAAGCAAGCCGCCGCGAGTGTAAGCGCAATACGCGCATCGTGCTCGGTGGCCCATGCTGCGCGCTTAGGCTCATCTACCTCGCGCCAGGCGTCATCTTGAGCATCGTATTCGCGCCGCGGCATAGCATCGACAACCGTGCGGCCAAATCGCACCAGCATGATGCCCTCGGCGACGTTCGCTCGATAGGTGTAATCGAGCCGCGTGACCACGTTGAGCGCTTCTACGATACGTGCAAAGCGGGTGCGAACGTCCCACTCTCCACCCGGCTGGCACGCAACCGTCCCCGGCTTGGCCCACGGGTTGTCATTCGACAGCGTTTCGAGCAAGCGAGGAACGTCGTTTGTCGTCTTGCTGATATGCCATAGGTCGAAGAGCGAGCAGCCCTCAAAGCTTGGCGACGAGGCAACGGGGCCCAACCCTGCTCCAATACGCTCAAGGATGCCCGATAGGCGGTTCAGGCGGCACTCGACGGCAAGCAGGGTATCGATCTCGTCCTGGTCCAGCAGGCTACGGTCAAAATTGAGATAGAAGAGCCTCGAGCGATCGATGCGCGCCAGGCTCATTTCGGTTTTAGCCGCTATGGTGCGCAGGCGTGGCAGATTAACTTCGCCCATCAAAGCGGCGGCATAGCGCTCAATGCCACTTGGATTATCTGTATGGTCAATGCGGTAGAGCAACGTTTCAATTGCATCGGGCAGCGGCGTGGAATCAAAACCCAGCAGTACCTCAACCGGCTCGGGGAGTTTTACAAGTTTGATCTTGTCGACGGCATTTTTCATGCCCTCGTCGAGGCCGTCACCGTTTGCCGTGCTTGAGATGGAGTTTTCAGAATCGGCGAATATCACGTAACGCAAGAACATCGAGGCCATGAACTCGCCGTAGCGAAGGCTGCGCGTCGAATTCCACGTCTCGCGATCGGATTGTTCGCGCATGGTTCCTTCGGGAGAGCCGATGACTCGCGCCCGGGAGCGCATCGTCCCATCGGCACCCCTGACCGCAATCTCACCGATGTTGGAATCGGACTCGTCGAGAATCAGTTGCATGTCGGGATCGTCGGGCAGCGACATCTCGTTAACGGGACGGTCCACCTTATAGACCTCACCCGAAACGCTCACGTAGCCCAAAAGCGACACATGGCTTTTGCCGACGAATTCGACGACATAGCATGATTCATGCGGGTCCTCGCCAAAGAGCTTCCAAACCACGCCATACGAGCGTCCCGCAGGCTGCTCGGGCATGGCCGGAAAGCGCTTTTTGGGATCGAGAAACCTGAGCTT
>CANNPG010000246.1:0-2538 GCA_947507375.1 uncultured Collinsella sp.
AGAAAACCGCAGGTAGAACGCCTGCGGTTTTCTCTATTTTGGGTGTATGGTTGGAGGTTGCGGTTAAAACGTAGTAGATGGGCGGGTTTCGTGGCGAGGGGCGTCTATCGGCTCCCCAATTTACCTACTCAACGACCTTATCCGGCTGGATGAGCTCCTCGTAGTAGCTGATATGCTCGCGAGCGTCTTCAATCTCGGGCAGCAGGAAGTTGTAGATGACTTCGATGATCATCGTGGCGCTGATCTTGGAGAACGCGAAGTCACCCGTTGTCAGCAGCGCTTCGTGATTGACGGTATTAAAGGTGTAGTCGGCGAGGCGCGCAAGTGGAGACTTGCTATCGCTGCTGATGACGACCACGGTTGCGCCGCAGTCGCGAGCCGCTTTTGCCATGCGATTCAGTCGGCGCGATTTGCCAGAGTTTGAGATTAGCACGATAACGTCACCCGGGCGCAACGTGAGCGCAAAGCCGATTGATGTCTCGCTAATGGTGCTCGCCATGCAGCGCAGGCCCAGCTGCGAAAACTTAAACGTCGCATCGAGCGCAACCGCGTTCGTATTGCCCACAGCCGCAAACTCAATAACCCCTGCATGCTTAAGGGCATGCACAACAGCCGCCAGCGTATCGTGGTCGATCCCGTCGATAGTCGCATTAAGCTCGCTCACCTTGGCAGCCAGGATGTTCTTTAGACTCTGCTCCATATTGTCGAGCGAGACCTCGTCGGTCAGGCCCTCGTTGCGCTGGCTTTCCAAATCCCTCGCCAACGAAAACTGAAAGCTGCGGAAGCTGCCAAACCCAAGCTTGCGGCAGAAGCGCGAAACGGTCGCCTCGGACGTGGCAGCGGCGCGTGAGAGCTGAGCCGCCGTGAGGCGTGGAGCCTCGGACTGGTGCTCCAATATATAGTCGACAATGCGCTGCTCGGATTCGCTGTATCCCTGATGGGTGCTAATGAGGGAAAGTGCGCTCTTGCTACTATCGGTCATGGATGGCTCCTGGTTGGCATGAAAATCTAATTTGATTCGCAATGCCATAGTATACGAGCATTTTTAATTACAAGATACACCTTGCCGTTTCAAGTGTTGATGGTAAACTTTCACTTACCGTTTACGGTTATGAAAGAACCTTTCACCAGAGAATTGCACCTTGTCTCTTCTCACGCGGACGGTAGGTTGGTATCTTTCAGTTGTGGAAAAACGCGCATCGAAGCGCGTGTAGGGGAGCGCCCGCGGGCGCTGTACTCAAGAAGGAGGGACACATGGCTAAGTTTGACATCATCGCCGCGACCGGTTGCCCGACCGGCATTGCGCACACCTTCATGGCGAAGGAGGCGCTGGAGAAGGCAGCTGCCGAGCGCGGTCTGACCATTAAGGTCGAGACTCATGGCCAGGTCGGTGTCGAGAACGAGCTCACCAAGAGTGAGATCGCTGGTGCCAAGGCCGTCGTCGTCGCAGCAGACAAGGATGTCCAGGCTGAGCGTTTCGCCGGTAAGCCCATGGTTTCCGTTGGTGTTTCCAAGGCCCTGTCCGTTGAGGCCGCCGGTAAGTTGATTGACCGCGCGCTCGCCGCCAAGGGCGACAGCACGGTTGCAGCCGCTGCCGATGTCGAGGACGAGGTTGAGGAGAAGGAGTCCATCGGCCACGTTATCTACAAGCACCTCATGAACGGCGTCAGCCATATGCTGGTCTTCGTCGTTGCCGGTGGTGTCCTGACCGCCGTCTCGTTCCTGTGGGGCATTACGTCCTTCGATTCGACGGCGTCTGACTACAACAGCTTTGCTGCGATGCTCAAGATCATCGGCGGCATCGCCATGAACCTCATGGTTCCGGTGCTTTCCGCCTATATCGCCGAGTCCATCGGCAAGCGCCCGGCGCTCGTCCCCGGCTTTGTTGCCGGCATGATCGCCATCCAGGGCCTGCCTGTTAACGCCGAGACCGGCATGATCGACGCCGGTGGCGCCGGCGTGGGCTTCGGCTTCCTGGGCGGCATCGTCGGTGGCTTCCTCGCCGGCTATGTCATCCTGCTGCTCGAGAAGGTCTTTGCCGGTCTGCCCAAGAACCTGGACGGCCTTAAAGCTATCTTCCTGTACCCGCTGTTCTCGACGGCTATCGTCGGTCTGGTCATGCTCGGCATTTCTGGCCCCATGGCTGCCATCAACACCGCCATGATGGACTTCCTCAAGGGCCTGTCCGCCTCTGGCGCCGTTGTCCTGGGTCTTGCCATTGGCTGCATGTGCGCCTTTGACATGGGCGGCCCGGTCAACAAGGCTGCTTACGTCACCGGTACCGCTATGCTCACCGAGGCTTTGGCCGCCGGTGTTGGCACCGATACCTACAACTTCGGCACCAACTTCATGGCTGCCGTCTCCGCCGCCTGCATCGTTCCGCCGCTGATCACCACCTTTGCCGTCGTTGTCGGCAAGAAGTACTTCAGCCAGGAGGATCACGACGCCGGTGTCGTCAACCTCATCCTTGGTTGCACCCACATCACCGAGGGCGCCATTCCGTTCATGACCAAGAACATCTGGCCCGTCATGCCCATC
>CANNPG010000247.1:0-2522 GCA_947507375.1 uncultured Collinsella sp.
GTATATACTTATGAGCGTTTACGACCCAACTCAACTACGCAAGAAGGCACCCAATGGACGCAGTTTTTTCCTTTTTGTTTGGCACCCGCACCGGTTTTGCCATCCTTTTCGCCGGCGGCATCCTGTTATTTGCGATTCTTGCCTTTGTAATGGAGAAGCGTACCCATAAGATGTACGTCGACCGCGGTCCCAAGTCCGAGGATGAGGAAGACAGCTTCTGGGACTAACCTGCCAAAAAGGGACAGGTCTATTTTGGTCGGTTTTATCTGGGCAAACGCAAGCGCCCCGCAACTGGAATTGAGCCAGTTGCGGGGCGCTTTTCGCTAAAAGGACAAAACCGCAGGAAAAACCTGCCAAAATAAACCTGTCCCTTTTTGGTCGGTTTTACTGGAGAGTTGCGTCGATTGCCTTGACCAGGGCGCTGCGCATGCCGGAGTCCTCGAGCGCAACGACGCCCTTGATGGTGGCACCACCGGGCGAGCATACGGCATCCTTCATCGCCGCAGGATGCTGGCCAGTTGCAAGCTGCAACTTTGCCGTACCCAGCACCATCTGGCTCACAATGCGATAGGCGTCGGCACGCGGGATACCGTGCTTGACCGCCGCATCGCCCAGGGCCTCGATTGCCATGGCGACAAATGCCGGAGCGCAACCACCCACCGTGCCGCCCACGAACAGCAGGCTCGTATCGAGCTCGACCACCGCACCGAGCTTGCCAAGCAGATCAAGCACCACTGCGCCCTGCTCATCACTAAGCGTGGAAGCCTTCTCGCAGGCGATGACGCCCTCGCCCACCGAAACCGGTGTGTTGGGCACCGTCGAGATATGCGCGACGCCCGGCAGGACCTGCTCCCACTTGGCACTGTCCCAGGTCCAGGCAACCGACAGAACGACCTTTTTGGCAAGAGCATCCTTGAGCGGGGCGAATATCTTCTCGATCATGTACGGTTTGACCGCAGCGACCACGATATCGGATGCGGCGACAACCTCGGCGGCATCGTGGCAGGCGGCCATGCCGCGCGCCTCGCAGCGCTCAACCAGTGCGTCGTAGCGACCCGCACAGGCGCACATGTCGCTCGCAGCTACACCGGCAGCGATCCAGCCATCGGCCATAGCGCTCGCCATATTGCCAAAACCGACAAACCCAATCTTCATATCTCATAGTCCTCTCAGACACGCTCTTCAAAAACGAAAGCTATTGTCCCACGCCATTGTTTCGTATTGCCGACCTATTTGTGATACGGCTCGCCACGGCTGATCTTGCAGGCGCGGTAGATTTGCTCCAGCAGCACCACGCGCGCCAAGTTATGCGGCAAGGTAATGCGTCCAAAGCTGAGCATCTCGTCGGCTCGTGCGCGCACGTCATCGCTCACGCCGTCCGATCCGCCAATCACAAAGGCAATGTCGCTGCTACCTCGCAGCATAAGATCGTCGAGCCTCGCCGAGAGCTCCTCACTCGAACGCTCCTTGCCCTCGATAGCCAGCAGGATCACATGCGCTCGAGACGGCAAGGCAGCAAGAATCGCCGCCCCCTCCTTGTCGCGCGCGGCATCCACGCCGCCCGCCTTAGCCGGGTCGATATCGGCCACCTCGCGGATATCCACCTTGGCATAGGCACCTAGGCGCTTGGTGTACTCGGCGCACGCGTCCTTCCAAAAGCGCTCCTTGAGCTTACCGACGCAAACGACGGTGTATTTCACGCGCGTCTACTCCTTCGAATCGTTTTGAACTTTGCCGGCGGTCAGCATCTGCTCGAACATCGAGGCCGACTGCGAAAAGTCGCTCGGCAGCACGACCGTCGAGGTTTTACCCGTGCGAGCGAACTCCGTCATCATCTCGGACCACTGCGTAAACATGAACAGTTGGTTGGCCTCGTCATTGCCGACACCCGTCTCCTGGATGATCTCGAGCGAATCTTTGATACCCAGCGCGATGGCCTTGCGCTGGTTGGCGATGCCCTCGCCCGCCTTTTCCATAGCCTCGGCCTCGGCGGTCGCCTCGGTGACGCGCTTGATGCGGTCTGCCTCAGCGAGCTCCTGTGCCGCAGCGCGCTTGCGCTGGGCGGCGTTGATGTCGTTCATGGAGTTCTCGACCTCGGTCGGCAGTGCGATTTTGGTGATGAGCGTCGACACGAGGGTGAAGCCGTAGGCGGCCATCTGCTCGGAAACGGTAGCGTTGACATCCTTGGCGATGTCATCCTTCTTGGCAAAGACCTCATCGAGTGTGTAGACGGGAATCGAAGAGCGCAGGGCGTCGGTGATGAAGTCACGCATCTGGTCGACGGGCTCCTGAAGCATGTAGTAGCTCTTGTAGATACCCGAATCTGCCGGGCCGGCGCCCATGTCATAGCTCACGTGGTACTGAGCAGAGACCTCAAGGCCGATGGTCACGTTGTCCTGGGTCTTAACGTCGATGCCAAAACCGTTTTTCATGGTGCGCAGACTCACCGTAGCGGCCTTGCGGTCGATCACGGGCACCTTCATGTGGAAGCCCGCGTTGACGATGCGGTTAAACCTGCCAAG
>CANNPG010000248.1:0-2500 GCA_947507375.1 uncultured Collinsella sp.
TTGCGATAGCGCTCGGCATAGTCGAGGCCGTAGCCCACCACAAAGGCATCGGGGCAATGGGTTCCAACATACTTGGGCGTGATGGCCGAGACGCGGTCCTCAACGTCCTTCCACAGGAAGGCGGCGACCTCCAGAGAAGCGGGCTTGCGGCTCTCGAGGTTCTTCATCAGATACTTGAGCGTCAGGCCCGAGTCCAGAATGTCCTCGACGATCAGCACGTCGCGACCGCGGATGTCGATATCCAGGTCCTTAATGATACGCACGATACCCGAGGACTTCACACCGTCGCCGTAGCTCGAAACAGCCATGAAATCGATGTTGGTCGGCAGCTCGATCTTACGCATCAGGTCGCCCATAAAGACCACGGCGCCGCGCAGGACCGCAATCAGCACCAGATCCTTACCCGCGTAGTCGCGCGTAATCTCCTCGCCCAGGCGAGAGACGATACCGTCGATATCCTCCTGCGTGAACAGAACCTTCTCGATATCCGGATGTTGAGAAGCCATGACAACCCTTTCTTGTGCTTATCGCCCACACACCGCCGTATGGACGCGAACTACACATTCTAGCAGCGCACGGGGTAAATTTACCAGCCCGTGCGCCATCAGCGCGGGAATACCGTCAACGTCGCACAGAATAGCAGGCGTGGGACGCTATTCCGCATCGACCACGCGGAGCAGATATGCCACGCGCGTTGCGGCCGTGCACTTAAAACGCTCGTCCGCGCGAACTCCGGCGACCCACACCACGGCACCCCCCGGCGCCGTCCTCACCATGGGCACGCCGGCGCGCTCGGAAACGGGAATGCGAGCCTCGCCTAGCAAATCGGATACTTTCTTGCTTCGGCCACTCATCCCTAACGGGCACATCACGTCTCCCGGCGCGGGACCGTCCACCCACAGGCGCGCCAATCGCGCCTCGGCAGGGATCTCGCCACGCGAGCCCGCCAGGATCCGCTCACTATCGCTGTCGGCAAAACCCAGGGCAGCCGCGTCTACCAAAGCTGTCACTTCCCCGGCAGCCGCAAGCTCACGGGCGCGGCGCACGATATCGCATCCCGGCTCAACAGCCATCGGTTCTGTGACCAGCATACGTCCCCCGCCCAACGGCAAACGACCGGGTACGGTAACCCAGTCCGCGACCAGGCCCTCGCGAGCCGCCGGCGCCTTAAACGCCAGCATGCCAAACTCAATGCGTGCGTCAATCCCCGCCGGAAGCGTGACCGAGCCGGTGCCCTCGGCAACGCAGGAAAGGACTCGCTCCACATGTCGCATCTCGGGACGAGCGTCCGGATCGATGCGCTTAATCGCCAGTCGCACGATGCGCCGCGCGATTACCACCTCGGCCGCAGCCAGGCGCCTGGCATCGAGCACCAGTGCGCCCGCTGCCTCTTTGCGCAAACAGCTTCGAAACGCCTGTGCCGAAAGCTGAGACAAAAACGCGTCCTCATCGCCTAAGATCTCGCAGGCGGCGCCAATCGTCTTGCAGACGCTCGCGTTGCGCTGCGCCACCACTGGCATTACTCGATGGCGCACGTAGTTTCGCAGATACGAGATATCCTCATTGCTCTCGTCTTCACGCCACGGCTGACCATGTACCTGTAGATAGCCCACGAGCTCGCCATGAGTTAGGTCGAGCAAGGGACGTACCACGATATTCCTCCGGCGAGGAATGCTCGATAGGCCAGCGGGCCCCGAACCCTTAATCGCGTTCATCAAAAACGTTTCCGCGCGATCCGAAGACGTGTGCGCGGTGCAGATACGAGCCGCCGTTCGCGGTGCCCCCGTCTGGGCGCAGAGCTCGCGAACATACCTCCGCGCCGCGGCATAGCGCACTTCGCGGGCCGCGGCCTCAATATTGCCCGACTCCCCATCAAAATAAGCGTGCTCCACGCACAGCGGTAAACCATATTTCGCGCAGAGCTCACGCACAAAGGCCTCGTCGCCATCGGACGCCTTGCCGCGCAGATGATGGTTTACATGCAGCACATGCAGGCGCTCGCGAGCAATGGGGGCAACACCGCGCCCGTCTTGGATATCCAGCTTTGATGTGCACGCCATAAGAAGCAGTGCCGTCGAGTCCGCGCCGCCTGATACCATGAGCACGACAGGAGCAGCCTGCTGCCTCGTTCGGGTCTCATCGACTGCCCCGGGCACGGCATGGCGTCCGTAATGCTGTGATACCGTAGGCATTTGCTTCCTCCTCTATTCGTCCGCACCCATTGTATCCTTTGGAATCTTATGTCTCGTCTGCACCTTCATATCCTTGGCAGCGGCTCAAAAGGCAACTGCGCGCTCATCGAAGGCCCCCGGGGGCTCATTATGGTCGATGACGGACTGTCTCGCCGCGAGACATTAAAGCGCATGGCAGAACTGGGGCTCTCGACAGACAACGTCTCGGCTCTTCTCATTACTCATGAGCATAGCGATCACATCAAGGGCCTCGATGTCTGGTGCAAGCACTGGCACGGCCCCCTCTTTGCCAGCAGGGGCACTCGGTG